>JAEEPV010000173.1 GCA_016284975.1 Solobacterium sp. | reverse complement strand
GCATCCAGCGGAAGTGGGTACTTGAGGCACCGGACAACTATCTGGATGTGATCTGGGATTATCTGCAGAATGAAAAGATCGTAGCGCTCGGGGAGATCGGTCTCGATTATTTCTGGAAGGAACCGAAAGACCTGCAGGAAGTGGTCTTCCGCAGACAGCTGGGGATGGCAGTAGACGCAGATATTCCGGTCATCATTCATGACCGGGATGCGCACGCTGACGTGATCCGTATTCTGGAGGAATACCGGCCCCAGGGGATCCTGCATCGTTATGGCGGACCGGCAGATCTTCTGGAGAAGGCATTTTCCTGGGGCATGTATGTCAGCTATAACAATGATCTGACGTATCCGCAATGGCGGCAGCCGCATATCGATTGTCTTATGATAACGCCATGGGAGCGCATGCTGGTGGAAACGGACTGCCCGTACGCACCTCCGTATGAGCGCAAAGCGGATCGGTGTGAATCTCTGGATGTCGCCAATGTCGTGAAAGTGATTGCAGAGCTTCGTGGTGTAAGTGAAGAATTTGTGGCAAAGATCACAACGGAAAACGCAAAGCGGGTGTACCGGATTACAGACTGAAAAACAGCAGGGGAGCTAGCCCAAACAGATAATGCGTATTAACGAAAAAGGACTGCAGCAGATCCAGGAGTGGTTCCAATGATCATGAATACTGCAGATCCTTTTTTTAATCTCATTCAATTATGCTGAGCGATCAGGAAATCTTCTGCCGGATTGCGGATTCAATAAAGCATACCTGATCCGGTACGTGGCGGGACTGCGTAAACTCAAACATCACGCCGCGGGAATTGAACACCTGTCCGGTGACGACCAGAACAAAATCCAGTCCGTGTAATGCCAGATACCGGATATCTTCCGGGATTGCCTTTTCCGCGCTGACTCTGCGCTTGGAAGTGGTGATCGTCATCCCGAGTTCATTTTCCAGATAGCGATAGATCGAAGCGGCGGCAATCTTCTCATTGAGCCCCGGCATCTCCGATTTCAAAAACCAGTTTTCATCGAAAATGATCGGTTTGTTTCCGAACATACGGATCCGCTGTACATGAAACAGCTCCTTTCCCGGGTCGAAGCCGGTTTTCCGGCTGAGTTTCTCATCGGCAGTAACTTCCTCAAACCCGACGACTCTCGTTTTTACCCGGAGGCTGTTGCGCGAGGCGGCTTCCGAAAAGCTTTCAATTCCGCCGACTGTAAACAGAGACTTGCCGGTTTCGGGACTGTAGATGACCTGAACACCCCGGCCATGCTGGGGCAGAAGAAGACCTTCCGCACTCAGCAGTCCGATGGCCCTGCGGATCGTATTTCGGGTACATCCGTATTTCTGTGTATATTCGTTTTCAGAAGGAAGATAGTCGCCGAAGGCATATACCCCGGAAAGTATCTCATTTCTGATTTCTTTATAAATCGGTTCGTATTTTGGTGCCGGCATATTTCTGTTCTCCAATACAATTTAATTATAGAGGCAAAAACTTGTTTGAACAAATTTTACCAAATACTATTGACTTGTATAAACAAGTCTACTATATTGTAGGTACATACTTGTTTAGACAAGTGAAAGGAGAAAAAGTATGGGTAAATTTCAGGACGATGCGACCAAGCTGCTCGATTACGTCGGCGGTAAGGAAAACATCAATGCGGTGACTCACTGCGTGACGAGAATGCGGTTCGTTCTCGCCGATCCAGCAAAGGCGGACATCAAAAAGATTGAGTCTCTTCCGTCTGTCAAAGGCACCTTTACACAGGCCGGTCAGTTTCAGGTGATCATCGGCAATGAGGTGGCTGACTTCTACAAGGATTTCACCGCAATTGCCGGCATTGAAGGCGTCTCGAAAGATGCCCTCAAGAGTGCCGCCAAGAGCAACCAGACACCGCTGCAGAAGGCGATGTCGAATATCGCGGAAATCTTTGCACCGTTGATTCCTGCAATCATCTGCGGCGGTCTCATTCTCGGTTTCCGGAACATTCTTGAAACCGCAGTCGTTCTGCAGGAAGGAACCTTCCTGGCAGGTCTCGACAAGTTCCTGTGGATCATCGGCGAGGCGGTATTCCACACCGGTATTCCGGTCGGTATCTGCTGGTCCGTCATGCGTAAAATGGGTGGAACTCCGATCCTCGGCGTTGTTCTCGGTCTTACACTGATCTCCGGTCAGCTTGTCAACGCATATGGTGTTGCGGGCATGGCAGCGGACGCATGGGCTCCCAACTATGTCTGGAACTTCGGCTTTGCCAGCTTCCGAATGATCGGCTATCAGGCACAGGTCATTCCGGCAATTCTTGCGGCGTTCACACTGGCGTATCTGGAACGGTTCTTCAAGCGGATCGTACCGCAGGTCGTACAGATGATCCTCGTTCCGTTCCTGTCGCTTCTGCTGGCGGTCATGGCAGCTCACTTCGTACTCGGCCCGATCGGATGGAAGATCGGTGAAGTCGTATCGAACTTCGTCATGGCTGGTATCTCCGGCAACTTCCGCGTGCTCTTCGGTGCAGTATTCGGATTCTTCTATGCACCGCTTGTTATCACAGGTCTTCATCACATGTCCAACGCGATCGATCTGCAGCTGATCAATACGACCGGCGGAACGATGCTCTGGCCGATGATCGCACTTTCCAACATTGCACAGGGTTCTGCAGTTGCGGGCATGTCCTATCTGCAGCGCAAGAATGTCAGAGCGCAGGAAGTAAACTATCCTTCCATGATCTCCTGCTGGCTGGGTGTTACGGAACCGGCAATGTTCGGTATCAACCTCAAGTACCAGTGGCCGTTCATCTGCGCAATGATCGGATCCTCCATTGCGGCTGTCATTTCCACCATGTTTGGCGTCACTGCGGCAGCGATCGGTGTCGGCGGTCTGCCTGGCATTATCTCAATCTTCCCGCAGTACATGGCAATATTCGCAGTAGCGATGCTTGTCGCACTGGTCGTTCCGTTTGTACTTACGGTCATCGTCGGCCGCAAAAAGATCAATCCGGAAACCGGCGAACTCTATGAAGAGGAAGTTCCGGAAGAAGAAACAGCTGCTCCGGTATATTCCGAAGCGGAACAGAATGAAGATTTCGCCGCAGTCGCATACGGTACGATCATGCCGGTCAGCGAAGTGGACGATCAGGTCTTCGCTTCCAAGGCAATGGGAGATGGTATTGCGATCAATCCCAGGAGCGGAAAGATCTACGCACCTTACTCCGGTGAAATCACCGTGGCATTTCCGACCGGACACGCCTATGGCATGAAGACTGCCGGCGGAAAAGAAGTGCTGATCCATATCGGCATGGATACCGTTGAACTCAACGGAAAAGGATTCAAGCCTGCCGTAAAGCAGGGCGATGTCGTCAAACAGGGAGATCTTCTTACCGAAGTGGATCTGGATTATATCCGCTCCCAGGGGAAACAGGTGATCACACCGGTAATTTTCACCGACGGTACGGCGGTAGAACTTCTCAAGAAAGGAGAAGTTCAGGCAAAGGAAACCGGTATTGTAAAATTGAGCTGAGGTCTGTATGAGTAAATTCGATAAAATTGTGTACCAGATTTATCCGAAATCCTTTCAGGATTCCAATCATGACGGATGGGGAGATATCCGCGGCGTTATTTCACGCCTGGATTATCTGCAGGATTTGGGCATCAATTATATCTGGTTTAACCCGATGACGGTCTCTCCGCAGAAAGACAACGGTTACGATGTAAAGGACTACCGCAGCTTCGATCCCCGCTATGGCACGATGGAAGATTTCGAGGAACTGGCGAAAGAGGCAAAGAAGCGGGGAATCGATATCATGTTCGATATGGTGTTCAACCATACTTCCACCGAACATGAATGGTTCCAGAGGGCACTGGCCGGAGAAGAGAAGTACAAAAACTACTATATCTGGAAAAAAGGCAAAGGGCCGGGTGTTCCCCCGAACAACTGGCAGTCCAAATTCGCAGGCAGCGCATGGGAATATGTCGAGCAGTTTGATGAGTGGTATCTCCACCTGTTCGATGTATCCCAGGCGGACCTGGACTGGACCAATCCGGAAGTGCGCAGGGAATGTGCAGATATCGTAAACTTCTGGCGCTCCAAGGGAGTGCATGGCTTCCGCTTCGATGTGATCAACCTCATCAGTAAGGCATCGTTTGAAGATGATCCGTTCAACTTTGACGGCCGGCAGTTTTATACCGATGGCCCGCGAGAACATGAATATCTCAGGGAACTGAATCGGGCAAGCTTCGGACAGGATGAAGATCATCTGACCGTCGGAGAGATGAGTTCCACCACGATCGATAACTGCATCCAGTACTCCGGCGCAGACTGTGAAGAGCTGGATATGGTGTTCTCTTTCCATCATCTCAAGGTGGATTACCACAACAAGATGAAATGGGAGCTGCAGGAACCGGATTTCATGGAACTGAAATCCCTGCTTACAGAGTGGCAGGTGGCCATGCAGGAGAACAATGCGTGGAACGCGCTGTTCTGGAACTGCCATGATCAGCCCCGCTCGGTATCCCGGTTCGGAAATGACGGGAAGTACCGCAGGGAAAGCGCAAAGATGCTTGGTGCAGCACTGCATATGCTGCGCGGCACTCCGTATGTGTATCAGGGAGAAGAGATCGGAATGCCGAACGCGTATTTCACGGATATCTCGGAATACGTGGATGTGGAAAGCACAAATATCTATGACATCCTTCTCAAAGAAGGAAAGCCAAAGGAAGAAGTGCTCCATATTCTGCAGGAGCGTTCCCGTGACAATGCCAGAACACCGATGCAGTGGGATGACAGTCCAAACGGGGGATTCTCGGATGTGACGCCCTGGCTGAAGAGTGCTTCCAGCTATCCGAGCGTTAATGTGAAAGCAGACCGGCAGGATGCAGATTCGATCTTCGCGTTCTACCAGAACCTGATTCGTCTGAGAAAGACAATGAAAGTTGTTCAGGAAGGGTGGTTCTCGCCGCTTCTGGAAGAGAACCGGCAGGTATTTGCCTACCGGAGAGATCTCGAAGCGGAACATCTGATCTGTGTGAACAATTTCTATGAGGCGGAGACAGAAATAACGCTGCCGCTGGAAGGATATGAGATTCTGTCAGGGAACTATCCGGATGCGGTGGTGAAAAACACCATCCGTCTGCGCCCCTATGAAACACTGATTCTTTACAAAAAAGACTGACGAAAACACTGTAACTCCAAAGGATCAAATGTCCGGAGTTACAGTGTTTTAAAACTAGTTGACATTGGTCTGGGATATGTTATTACAAAAATGCCTTCGGGGTCGATCCCGCGGGCATTTGTTTTTTTACCCCCTTTTCCGGGTTTTTTTACAGTAACGGAATATTGTTTTTCTCGCAGGCTCTCATCATTTCCTTTGGCCAGATGCTTGCCTGAACTTCTCCGACATGCGCCTTATTCAGCAGCAACATGCACAGACGGCTCTGACCGATTCCGCCGCCGATCGTATACGGCAGTTCCTTCTTCTGGATCATCTGATGATACGGAAGGGAAAGACGGCCTTCACAATGGTTTGCCCTGCACTGGCTGACGATGGAATTCTCATCGACCCGGATGCCCATGGATGAGATCTCAAGTGCGGTGGAGAGACTCGGCAGCCAGAACAGAAGATCTCCGTGCAGGTTCCAGTCTTCATAGTCCGGTGCGCTGCCGTCATGGGTATGGCTGGAACGCTGCAGCGGCCAGCCGATCTGTTTGATAAAGACACAGCCTTTTTCCCGGGTGATCGCGGTTTCCCGGTCTTTTACCGAAAGATCCGGATAGCGGTCTTCCAGTTCCTGACTGGTAATGAAGAATACATCATCTGCCAGATGGCATACCGCCTGGGGATACTTGTACCAGACTTCGTGTTCCATATGCTTGATGATCTTGAAGATTTCCCGTACGGTCGCTTCCAGCGTTTCTTCCGTACGTTCTTTTTTTGTGATGATCTTTTCCCAGTCCCACTGATCGACATAGGCACTGTGGGTATTATCCAGCAGTTCGTCTCTGCGGATCGCATTCATATTGGTATACAGTCCTTCATGAACGGTAAATCCGTATTTCTTCAGTGCGAACCGTTTCCACTTGGCAAGGGACTGAACGACTTCGATTCGTTCTTCACTCATCTCCTGCATTTCAAAGGAAACCGGCCGTTCGATACCGTTCAGGTCATCGTTGAGACCGCTTTTTTTGGTCACAAACAGCGGGGCACTGATCCTGGAGAGATTCATTTCCTTTCCGAATTCCTTCTGGAATGTATC
>JAEEPV010000172.1 GCA_016284975.1 Solobacterium sp. | reverse complement strand
GAAACAAAATCACAACGGCTGGCTTTTAATTTTCCGTATATTTCGTAGAAATCAACAACACTTCTGCTAACTCTGTCTAACTTATAAACAACAAGCATTTCATAAGAACCCAATTCGATTTGGTTCAACATAATTTGAAAATCGGGTCTATTTGTATTCTTTCCACTTCCTATGTCTTGGTAAGTGTCGATTTGAGCCTTGGGAAATCTTGAAAGAATTAGTTTCCGGCATTCATCAATTTGAGTTTCTATTGAAGCCGAGTTTTCATTTTTCAGTACGGATTTTCGGGCATAGATTGCAACTCTCATTTTTTTTACCTTTCCTTTGCGTTAGCATATCACATTATACTGTTGTGAATTGCACATTTTGCTTTTATGTTGCGGTTGGTAAACCGGGCGCTTAATAAACCGATCGATTCTGATTCAATAACAGGGGTGAAAAACTCCTGTTTTTTGCGTTCATGACAGATCACACAGGCACATGCCAAACTGTCAATAAGCCTGTACAAATACTGCGAATCTGCATATGATTACACTGTATATATAATAAAGAATATAAATGTTTTGATATGAGCGAATTTGACTGGAACCGAAAAGATGATGCTTTGATCCGGCAGCTGAAACAGCGGAATGCACAGTGGATCCATGAAAAAATCCCCGATAAGAATTACTTCGGAGGATTTAAGTATTCAGCCACCTGCAAATGCAGTGTGTGCGGTTTTGTCGCCGGGCATGAAATGCCGGAATGCCCCCGCTGTAAAACCAGAATCATGCGCTGATCGAAAAGAGGATTCATTACGAATGCGGAAAATCCGCATTTTTTTTGGATTCCGCTCCGTAAACGGATATAGTGGAATTATTGAAAGAGAGAAAAATAAAATGGGAAGACTGAAGGATTTGAGGGCAGTCGTTGAGAACAGACTGCTGGAAGTTGAAGATATCGGAAAGCGGAATTCTGCACTTGTGCACCTTTATGGTGTTTCGCTTGCCGCGACTCTGATTGCCCGAAAGAGAGGGCTGGATCCGGAACTGGCTTCCATGGCTGCCATGTTGCATGATCTTGCGGCGTATCTTTCCGGCAGCTATGAAGACCATGCTCATCGGGGTGCGGATCTTGCACGTCAGATTCTGAATGAAATGAAGCTTACTGATCCTGAGGAAACAGAGATCATCTGCTCGATGATCTTTCATCATGATGACAAGCATACGGTGGATTCGGAAATGGACGAGGTGCTGAAGGATGCGGATGTAATCCATCATTGTTTCAACGATCTCTCCAAGCCGGTCAAGGAAAAAGAACAGAAGCGCTATGATGCGCTGGTGGAAGAGTTTGGTCTCAATGGGAAGGAGAATAAGTAATGGCAGCTTTGACGAATGCGAATCTGAAACAACAGGTGATCTATCAGATCTTTACGAGAAACTATAAAGGCGGTACGTTCCGCGATGTGAAAGAGGATCTTGACCGGATTCAGGCACTTGGTGTCGATATCATTTATCTTCTGCCGATTCAGCCATGCGGTGAAAAAAACAGAAAGGGATCCGTCGGTTCTCCGTATGCCATCAGGGATTACCGTGCAATTGATCCGTCACAGGGAACGATGGAAGATTTCGCTGAACTCTGCCGGGCTGTTCATGATCGTTCGATGAAGATCATCATCGATGTTGTATACAACCATACATCGCCGGATTCCCGTCTGGCCAAAGAACATCCCGACTGGTTTTATCACAAACCGGACGGTTCACTTGGCAACCGGATCGGAGAATGGTGGGATGTCGTTGATCTTGATTATTCCAACCGGGATCTCTGGCGTTATCAGATCGATACATTGAAGCTCTGGGCAGGACTTGTGGATGGATTCCGCTGTGATGTGGCACCGCTGATTCCGCTGGAGTTCTGGCTTCAGGCGCGGAAGGAAGTAGAGGAAGTACGGCCTGGCTGTATCTGGCTTGCGGAATCCATTGAACCGGAATTTACGGCAGTCAACCGGGCACAGGGATTTGATTCCTTATCGGATGGAGAACTTTATCAGGCGTTTGACATCTGCTATGACCATGATGTGTATTATCAGATGAAGCATGCGATTACCGGAGAAGGACCCTTATCCGACTATCTGTCGTTTGTGAATCTGCAGGAAGCGATCTATCCGGCAAATGCCATCCGACTGCGCTTTCTTGAGAATCATGACCGGCCAAGGGCTGCGGCTCTGATTCCGGATGAAAGAACGCTTCGGAACTGGACGGCATGGAGTTTCTTTGCCAAGGGAACGGTTCTGGTATATTCCGGACAGGAGTTTGAAGATACGCATCATCCTACCCTGTTTGAGATAGACCCGATCGCATTCGATACGGGAAAGGATATCTCTGCCTTTATCCGGAAACTGAGTGAGATCCGCAGGGATCCGTTGTTTGAACAGTCCGTGTTCCATGCAGAACTGCGCGGGAAAAACAAGAGCGTGATTG
>JAEEPV010000171.1 GCA_016284975.1 Solobacterium sp. | reverse complement strand
CCGCTGACTGACAGCAGTCCGGCAACATTCTCAGCCTGTATTCCACAGCCGGGCAGGATCTCGATCTGGTCCCCGTAACGTTCCTGAAGGGACTTCAGAACGTCAGCTCCAAGCGGAGCCGTTTCTGCACATCCGCTGGTCAGAAGACGGTCGATTCCACAATGAATCAGATCCTGAATAGAAGCCTCTGGGTCGTTTACCAGATCAAATGCCCGGTGAAAGACGGCTGTTTTACCATGCGAATGAATCAATGATGCAAATTCTTCCGTCCGCTTCCGGTCGACAGTATGATCCGGATTCAGAAACCCAAAGACGATTCCGTCTGCACCGTTTTCAAGCAGAATCCGGACATCCTGTTTCATCAGCTGAACTTCGTGTTCGGTATAGACAAAACCGGCAGGGCGGGGTCGGACCATACACATTACGGGAACCGTGCAGCCAAGTTTAGCCTGTTTCAAAGAAGCGAGCGAAGGCGTGAGTCCGCCCAGTTCCAATGCGCTGTTCAGCTCGATCCGATCGATCGGGAATCTGGAAGCGGTAATGACATCTTCAATTCCGCCGGCACAGATCTCAACGGTAATATCATGAAACATACAGGGCATCTTTCCTTTCAGATACAATTCTCTTATATGATACCTTAAGTGTAAGGAGTTTCAGATTATGAGTATCCGACATGCAGAAAACAGGGACATCGGCAGACTGATCGATCTGCTTCATCAGGTACTGGAAGTACATGCCTCAGGAAGAGGAGATCTCTTTCAGAGCGGAACTACGAAATACAGTGAAGCGGAGCTCGAATCCATGATAAAGGATGAAATAACTCCGATTTTTGTACTGGAAGATGAAACAGGAACGGTTCAGGGGTATGCGATGTGTCAGATGGAGGATGTCGAATCCCCCAACATGGTAAAGCATCGGAATCTATATATCGATGACATCTGCGTGGATGCGTCCTGCCGCAGAAAACACTATGGAAATCGGTTGTATGAGTTTGTAAAGGCGTATGCCAGATCGATTGGTGCTTATCATATAACGCTCAATGTCTGGAACTGCAACCCCGATGCGATTGCATTTTATGAGAAGCTGGGCATGAAACCCATGAAGACCGTCATGGAGGAGATTCTGTAATGCTGGATTGTTCTCGGTTCGCTTGAAACAGACAGCCGGATTCTTTCCTTCCAGCTGGCGCGCCGCATCGCAGAACAACTATAAAAAAATATCGGCTGCCGTAATCACGACAGCCGTATTTCTCAGATCAGTTCGTTGAGGATGATATTGCAGCTGCGTTCCGGACCGACTGATACAAGACAGATCCTTACACCGCAGTATTCTTCGATAAACCGGACATAATCCTGACATTCCTTTGGAAGATCTTCAAATCTGCGAACCTCTGAAATATCTTCCTTCCAGCCCGGCATTTCCTTATAGACCGGTTTTGCTTTTTCGTAGTCGGAGATGGAGGCGGGTACGGTATCGAAGACCTTGCCGTCAATCTCATAACCGATACATACAGGCAGGATGTCATAGCCGCTGAGAATATCGATTTTGGTAATCGCAAGATCAGTCATACCATTGATTGTTACCGCCTGTTTTACGACCGGCAGATCCAGCCAGCCGGTCCGGCGGGGACGTCCGGTTGTCGCGCCATACTCATTTCCGGTTTTTCTCAGCTTCTCACCGGTTTCATCATGAAGTTCGGTGATAAAGGGGCCTTCACCAACTCTTGTGCTGTATGCCTTGGCAATACCGATAATACGATCCAGTTTTTTCGGACTGACGCCGGCACCGGTACAGACACCGGCAGCGGTCGGAGAAGAAGAGGTGACATACGGATAGGTGCCGTAGTTGATATCCAGCATATTGGCCTGCGCACCTTCAAACAGAACGTTCTTTCCGTCATCCAGCGCTTTGTTGACCTTGTCGACCGCATCGATGATCATCGGTAAAAGACGGGGACGGATTGCATCAAACTGAGCGACCATCTCGTCATAATCAAACGGTTTTCCGTTGTAGAGTTTGACGATCTGACGGTTTTTCTTCTCCAGTATTGTTTTCAGCCGGGTGCGGAATACCTCCGGATCCTTGAGATCACAGACACGCAGACCGATCCGGTTGTATTTATCCGCATAACAGGGACCGATTCCGTTTTTTGTCGTACCGATCTTTCCGGCACCGGCATCGATCTCTTCGAGCTCATCAATATATTTATGATACGGCATTAAGAGGTGGGCCCGATCACTGACACGAACATTGCTACAGTCAAATCCCATCTCCGCCAGCTTATCCATTTCTTCAAACAGGACAAACGGATTGACCACGACACCCGGGCCGATGACGCAAAGTGCGTCTTTATTGAGAATACCGCTGGGAAGCAGATGAAGGATGACGGTCTTGCCGTTGACGACGACCGTATGACCGGCGTTATTACCGCCCTGAAAGCGGACCACCATATCCATATGGGTGCCGAGAAGGTCAACGATCTTTCCTTTTCCTTCATCGCCCCAATTTGCTCCTACTACAGCCTGTACCATATTTTTCTCCTTCCCTTCTGCGGGATTGCTTCCACACT
>JAEEPV010000170.1 GCA_016284975.1 Solobacterium sp. | reverse complement strand
TTTGTTTCCTTCCGGGGTGTCCCATGAGAATCATTATTAATACCTGCCTTTGATAACAATTATTATACTGTCATTATTTACCGATAATTTATGTTTTACAGAATGTCGTGGATATTCAGCCTCTTAAACTCCTGTAATACCAGTTTATGACAGACAGCTCATCAAAACTCACTTCACAGGCTTCTTACAGGCAGAAAGCAATTCTTCCCGCATAATTCATATACCGACCGACAATCAGAGTATCCTAAGAATTCAACAGATCATCAAAAAATGTAATTTTCTCTGTGTTCATTCCGGAAGACGCATGAAAACAGCTCTGAATCAGAATCCCGCTTTGCGGAAGCTTGATCGGTTTTCTCATAATTACATCAAAAATATGGATAAACTTCTGAATACGATTTTCATCTATACAGATCCGTGTTCATCCGTTCCGTCTTCCATCCGCATTTTTGGAAATCGTTTGCGCCTGTCGTTTTTCGAGGTCCACATGCGTTACAATGACGGCAGGAGAACTTAAGTATGTTTATTCGTGATATCCTTCAAAAACCATCCGTAACCATATCGTTTGAGGTTTTTCCGCCGAAGAAAGCGGACGGTTTTGAATCCGTACGTGACGCCGCACTCTCCATCGCTTCCCTGAAACCGGATTTTATGAGCGTCACATATGGTGCAGGCGGCACAACTGCCGGTTTGACGTTTGAGCTTTCGGAAGCGATTCAGAATCAGGCCGGAATCCCCACCCTCGCGCATCTGACATGCGTTTCTTCTACCCGCGAGAAAGTCGACAACATACTGGAAGAATATAAAAAACGCGGAATCCAAAATGTACTGGCACTGCGCGGAGACATTCCGCCGACAGGCCGGACCTCATTTGACTTTGATCATGCGGAAGATCTGGTTCGTTATATCCGTGCGAACAGTGATCTGTGTATCGGCGGCGCCTGTTATCCGGAAGGTCATATCGAGTGTGCTCACAAAAAAGATGACATATCCTATCTGAAACAAAAAGTTGATGCCGGCTGTGATTTTCTGACCACGCAGATGTTTTTTGACAACAATATTTTTTATAACTTCCTGTACTGGGCCCGCGAAGCAGGGATCCGTGTTCCAATCATTCCCGGCATCATGCCGATCACGAATGCAAAACAGCTTTCCCGCAGTGTATCTCTCAGCGGAACCAATGTACCGGAATCGTTCAAAGCAATTGTAGATACCTTCGGAGATAATCCGAATGCCATGAAACAGGCAGGAATCATCTATGCCTCTCAGCAGATTATTGATCTCATCGCAAACGGCATTCACCATATTCATGTTTATTCCATGAATAAGCCGGATATCGCCGAAGCAATCTGTAAAAATCTGTCCGAGGTCATCCATGAATGAAATCCCCCGGAGGGAAATCCTTCGCTATCTGGGAATTCGTGACCGTTCCTTTCATTCAGAGGATCCCCTGATTGATAAATGTGCAGACACCCTTTTCAATACCTGCCACCCCATGTCTGTAAGCCGCACCTTTCCCCTTTCCTGGAAAGATGGTTTTCCAGTTGTTGAAGGAACCGTTCTGGAAAGCCGAAATCTTTCCAGAAATCTGAAAGGCTGTGAAGAAGTCATCCTGATGGCCTGTACACTCGGCCTGGAAGCGGACCGGTTGATCCATCGGGCAGAAATCCGCTCCATGGCCGAAGCTTCCATCCTTCAGGCATGCGGAGCCGCAATGATCGAAGCTTATTGTGATGAGATCAATCAGTCACTCATTGATGATGCCAGAAAAAGAGGCATGTATGCCCGTCCAAGATATTCCCCGGGCTATGGGGATCTCGACCTTTCTTATCAGACCCTTGTGTTCCGTCTGCTGGATCCTCTGAAAAACATCCGTGTATCACTGAATGATCAGTTTCTGATGGTACCGACGAAATCCGTAACAGCTTTCATCGGCCTCAGTTCCCATGAAGAGCCTTGTATCCTGCAGGGCTGTGAAGTATGTAACAGACAAACCAGCTGTGCATACAGCCGCAAAGGAGATTTATGAAAACATTAAGAGAACGACTGAATCATGAATGGCTGTTCTGTGACGGAGGGAGCGGAACGATCCTTCAGCGCAAA
>JAEEPV010000169.1 GCA_016284975.1 Solobacterium sp. | reverse complement strand
ATCCGCGAGCCGTTTTGCCTTAGGCGTCAGTTCATTGGTCCGAAGCAGCAGCGTATCAAGTCCCGAAGGCGGAACGACCATAGTTTCATTGACCCGGTATTCCTTCGCAACGACCGGAATTACATCCTGCACGTTGATCGGATTGTGTCTGTGTTTTTTGTTATAGACCGCAACCGCTTCCTCTGCCATGCGGCGGTTTTCTTCGATTTCCGTCTCCGAATAGGATTTCGTAATTACGAAAATCACCGGAATCCCTTTCCAGGATTTCGTGACGCTGCTGATATAGTTCATCGCTTCCTGATCAATTCGTTTGGAAGTACCGTCAATGCAGTACCAGATAATATGGATCAGTTTCTGAACATCCTTCTTCCTGACGCTGTCCTCACTGAATCGATTCAGGTCATTCTTGATACGGTATTGTTTGAACAGACCGTACTCATATCCTACGGTATCGATCATCCGAAACGGCAGATTCGCATCTTCATATACCTCGATGTTTTTCGTGACTGCCGTCCCGGTTCCGGTTTCCGCTTCTTCTCTGCCAAGAACCGCATTAATCAACGTGCTCTTTCCGCAGCCCGAATTTCCAAGCAGCAGCACATTGATCCGGTCATCATTCAGATGAATGAGTTTCTCGTAGTCTGTCTGTTTCTTACGCTTTGAAAATAATCCTGCTTTCATCTGGTTTCTTCCGTATCCTTTTCAAAAATCAGATCAATCGTTTTTATGCGGCCGTAATCCGTGATCAGCGTAGGTATATATCCTGCGTACCGGTATCCCTGTTTGGCCTGTTCATCGATAATGAAACGGTGATCCTCACTCTTTGAATTGAAAAAACGATCAATGTTCAGACTGATGTATTTATATTCTTTCATTTCGACTGTACCTCCGGGTAGTTATCAGGCATCTGACGGAATATCTCGATCGCCTGATCCAGCGATTTTTCAATGTGGTTTTCACAAACGCCAAAGTTCAGATGTTTGAGATTTCTGTCCCATCCGCAGAGAAATGGTCCTTCTTCAAACAGTCCTCCCTTTTCGACCGTAAAGAAGAATCGCTTCTTCAGGTTGTATTGAAACAGCAGATGGATCCAGTAGCACTGCGGTTCTTTTTCCGGTTCCGGGCAGACTACCCGCATAACTGCAGTATGGGGATCGATCTCGTATCCCTGTACTTTCCAGATTCCATCCGGATAAGCATCCGGAACGTTTGTCTTCTCAAGAATGTTTTTCCAGTTCATGTTGAGCAGATCCGGATTCCGTTTAATTTCAACCGGCAGCAGAATATTCGGGTCGTAATACAGTTTCGGAAGAAACTGATGCTCAAAAAAGTATCGGTTACTGTTGATATCGGGCATGATGCGTCTCCTTTTTTCTAATCATAACAGGCACATTCCGTCACGATCTATACCTGCCTTCTATATTCATATACGCAATCATCAGTCCAAGACTGAGAAACACCGCTGCCAGCACAACAAACAGGAAAAACGGTGAATTCTGCTTCAAAAACAGAAACGGAATTCCAATCACTTCAAACAGCAGTGCATAGCGGATCCAGAGCTTTGAAACTGCATGGTTGTATCCCGCAACATCCTTCACTTCCGGTGCTTTCACATTGGAAAAGAAGCCCGCCGGTTTTTCCATTTTTGCCGATCGGATGCCGATTCCCAGAAAGACGAATGCAAGAATCGTCCATATCACAAATGCTGCAATCATTTTTTCCTCCGAGACGTCTGCCTCCTTTTTACATGACAAAGCACAATGATGTTTATTTATGCAGACGCCTGATTATAGAAATCGTATCAGAAAACATCGCTGTATGAAAAACATCCGGCATGATTACCGAATGTTCATTCACCTCAGATTGTTTCGATTTTGATCAGGTTGGTATTGCCGGATTTACCAATCGTACCACCACCGGTAATAACGATCTTATCTCCGGGTTTCAGGTCCATGGCATCCATTGCGGCTTTCTTCGCAACGTAGAACAGTACTTCTGTGGAAGGCACGACTTCTTCCATAAGCGGAGTTACCGCCCAGGAAAGCGCAAGACTTCTCCATGTCTTTTCGTTGGTTGCAAGGCCGACGATATCGACCGGCGAGCGGAAGCGGGAAACCATTTTCGCTACCCGCCCTGACATCGTACAGGCCACAATCGCCTTAGCCCCGACATCCATCGCCATACCGCAGGT
>JAEEPV010000168.1 GCA_016284975.1 Solobacterium sp. | reverse complement strand
GTCTATGCCACACTCGATACCCATCATGCGGATTACCTCTCAACCAATGAAGGAAGACATCTGCCGGTAGAGCATTGCATCGAAGGCACGGACGGCTGGATGATCCATGAATCCCTTCGGGATGTGATCAGGGGAGCCACGCTTGTGACAAAGCCGACATTCGGTTCGATGAACCTGGCGGAAATTCTGAAGAAAGAAAATGAGAAAGAACCGATCCAGGTAGAACTGATCGGTCTCTGCACGGATATCTGTGTTGTTTCAAATGCACTTTTATTGAAAGCCGCAATGCCGGAGATCGATGTATTTGTTGATGCAGACTGCTGTGCAGGCGTTACACCTGCAAAACATGAAGCAGCGCTTGAAACCATGCGTTCCTGTCAGATTGAGGTGACCGGTGGGAACGCTGATTAACTGTGCCGCCATTATCGCCGGCGGGATTCTTGGCCTTCTGATTGGAAAACTGATCCCGGAGCGGGTTCAGAATACCGTCCTTAGGGCAAACGGTGCTGCAGTCATCGTTCTTGGACTGTGCGGTGTGATGAAACAGATGCTGGTGATGCACAATGGTGTCCTGGAAGTGCAGGGCACCTTTAACATGATTCTTTCGATCTGTCTTGGTGCATTGATCGGCGAATGGATCGATCTGGAATCCGGTATCGAATCTTTTGGGGAATGGCTGAAACACAAAACCGGAAATGCAAAGGATCCTGCATTCACGGATGCCTTTCTGACCGCATCACTGACGGTCTCCATCGGTGCGATGGCAATCGTCGGAGCAATCGAAGACGGCATTCACGGGGATTCTTCGATCCTGATTTCCAAAGCAATTCTCGACTTTATGATCATTCTTCTGATGAGCGCATCGATGGGCAAAGGTGCAATGTTTTCCTTTGTGCCGGTCGGAATCCTGCAGGGACTTGTAACGCTGCTTGCAATCGCAATGAAAGGAATCTTCACGGAAACCGCTCTCGCTGCGATTTCCATGTGCGGAAATGTGATCATCAGCCTGGTTGGTGTTAATCTTCTGTTCGGGAAAACAATAAAGGTTGCCAATCTTCTGCCGGCATTGATCCTGACGGTACTGTTATCCTGGCTCAGCGGTGGTCTGTTATGAAGAATCTCTACCCGGATTTTTCTCTGCCGGCTTCCGTTTATGAAGCCTGTAAGAGTAAAGCGATGCAGCGGATCCGGAAGATCGATATGAACTGCGGGCTGAACTACACCCGTTTTCCGGTATTTTCTTCCATGGAGCCCTATACCCGTTATGAACACAGTGTTGCAGTTGCGGCCCTGATCTATCACTTTACGGGGGATGAGATTCAGTCGCTGGCAGGTCTCTTTCATGATATTTCCACTCCGGTGTTTTCTCATGTCGTCGATTTTATGAAAGGCGATCATATGGTGCAGGAGACTACGGAAAGCCCTACGGTATCCTTTATTCAGAATGACCCGGTAATCATGGAGATCCTTACCAGACGATCGATCTCATTGGATCAGGTCTCGGATTATCACCAGTATCCGATTGCGGATAATGACAGCCCGAAGCTGTCCTGTGACCGGCTGGAGTATACGCTTGGCAATATGGTGAATTATGGATTTGTTCCAAGTGATACGGTAACAGCTTTCCTTCAGGATCTTCGCATCGGAAAAAATGAAGAAGGAAATGAAGAACTGCAGTTTCAGGATCCGGAAACAGCGCTGCATTTTGCGGAACTGGCCTTGCGATGCGGTAAGATCTATTCGGGGGAAGAAGACCGTTTTGCCATGGAAACACTGGCATTATTACTGAAGAATGCAGTAATGTCTGGCATCCTTTCCGAAACAGATCTTTATACCACGGAAGAACAGGTGATCCAAAAACTGGAGCAAAGTGACCTGAAGCAGGACTGGCAGCAGTTCTGCGGGTTATATAAAATCACAGAAGGAAGCCCAGAGGACGGTCTCAATATCAATGCCAAACGCCGCTACATTGATCCATATATTCAGGATCAGGGCAGGGTAAGTGAGGTATATATTGCATTTCGTAACAAAGCGGAACAGTTTGTATCGGAGAGCTATGATAAATGGCTGAAAGGAATCTCAATATGAAGAAAATCGTAATTGCCAGCGGCAATCAGGGAAAGATCCGGGAGTTTAAGCAGATGCTGGAACCGGAAGGTTATGAAGTACTGACGCTGAAGGATCTGCCGGATCCGGTGGAACCCGAAGAAACCGGCACAACGTTTCAGGAAAATGCAGTGCTTAAGGCGAAAGCCGTTACAGATCGTTATGGTCTGGAAGCGATCGCAGATGACAGCGGCATTTCGATTGCCTGCCTGAATGAAGAGCCGGGGATCCACAGTGCAAGATGGCTCGGGCATGATACACCGTACGATATTAAAAATGCGAAAGTGCTTGAACTTGTTTCCGGACACAACGATCGGACCGCGCATTATTCCTGTGCGATCGCCTGGTGCAGCCCGGATCGGGAACCGGTTGTCTTTTTCGATACCTGGTATGGAGAAATCGCCAAGGAGCCGCAGGGCGAAAACGGATTTGGCTATGATCCGATCTTCTATGTACCGGAAGCCGGCAAGACTGCTGCACAATTAACCTATGAAGAAAAAAATGCGGTTTCGCACCGCGGAAAAGCACTTCGGAAACTGGAGGCATGGCT
>JAEEPV010000167.1 GCA_016284975.1 Solobacterium sp. | reverse complement strand
GTATTCCCGCAGGCCGCTGTCAATATCAAGAAAGATCACACCTTTGGACTGTACTTCTTCCAGCATGTTGTGATAGACCGCTTCCGATTCATACTGGGTCGTTACACCGGCCAGATACTTCTGTTCCGCTTCCGGGATACCGAGCTTCTGAAAGGTGTTCTTGACCTCTTCCGGCACATCATCCCAGCTCTTTTCCGCTTCCTGGGAAACCCGCTTGTAATAGGTGAAGTCCTGAAAATCGATCTCGGAAAGATCCGGTCCCCATTCCGGCATCGGCATCGCTTCAAACTGGTGAAAGGACTTCACGCGGAATTCGGTCATCCATTCCGGCTCCCCTTTGATCTTACTGATGGTGCGTACAACCTCTTCATTCAGTCCTTTTCCGGTATCGAAGATACTGATGTCCTTATCCGCAAATCCATAGCGGTAATCATCCTGTGAGGCGAATACTTCACTGTTGTTTGTTTCACTCATGATCTGCCTCACTTTCCTCGATCATCTGCCGGATTGCCTTCCAGCCGATGGTCGCACATTTTATCCGGTTCGCCTGTTTGTATACATTCTTCATGGCGACAGCTTCTTCAAGCATGGATGGATCATATTCCTTCCCATCGACCATGTTCATATACTGTTCTACGATCGCCTTGGCTTCATCAATCGTTTTTCCTTTCAAGAGATCACTCATGATTGAAGTACTGGCCGTGGAAATCGTACAGGCAACACCATCAAAACGGATGTCTTTGATGACACCGTTTTCGATATCTGACTGCACGGTAATATCATCGATGCAGCTGTCACTGGACATATGCACCTTCCGGTATTTCATATCCTCCGTAAGACTGTGGTTATGGGGATACTTGTAATGATCCATGATCAGTTCCCGCAGTACCTGCGGATCTTCCAGCAAGGTTTCAAACTCACTCATAATTCTGACTCCTAAAAGAATATGCTGATCGCATTTTCGAGCGTAATATCTGCCGCTGCTTTTACAAACCGGTCGACTTCTTCAGCTGTGTTGTAAAAATAGAACGATGCCCGAATCGTACTGTCCGTACCAAGGATCTCATGAAGGACCTTGGCACAGTGATTGCCGGATCGCACCGCGATATTTCTGGAAGCTAGATAGCCAGCCGCATCCTGAGAGAATACGCCCTTTGCATTGAATGTGATCGGACCGTATTCATTATCCGGATTATAGATCTCGATATTGCTGAGGCGGGACATCTGTTCAAGGAAATAAGCCCGCAGCTCTTTTTCATAAGCATGAATATTGTCGAGTCCGATCTTCATCAGGTACTCGCATCCCGCAGCTGCTCCGATCACCCCTTCGATATTCGGCGTACCGGCTTCAAACTTACCCGGAGCGTGTTTCAGCTCATAGGTGCCGGCTTTCTGGAATCGGGCATTCATATCCCCGCCCATAAATACCGGTTCCATCCGCTCGAGCAGATCATATTTTCCATACAGGATCCCAACCCCGTCCGGTCCGCACATCTTATGCGCGGAGAAAACGAGAAAATCCATTCCGATTTCCTGTACGTCAACCTTCATATGCGGAACGGCCTGCGCGCCATCCACGATCATCAGGGCACCGTATTCATGGGCAAGCTGAGTCAGTTCCCGGATCGGAAGAATACTGCCAAGTACATTGGTCACCATTGCTGCAGCGACCGCCTTGACTTCCGGGGTAAAACACTTTTTTGCGGCTTCCAGATCCACATTTGCCTGATTATCCATCGGCAGATAACGGATCTCAATGCCGAATTCTTCCTGCAGACGGTACCAGGGCAGAAGATCGCTGGCGTGTTCCGCCTCCGTTGTCAGGATCACATCCCCTTTTTTCAGAAAGCCATGCGCAAGGCCATAGGCAATCTGATTCATGGAAGCACTGGCATTGTGCGTAAAGACGATTTCCTTCGGGCTGCAGTTAAGCAGTTTTGCGAAGGAACGCCGGGCCCCGTCATATAGAGCATCGTTTTTGGCGGCAATCGCATAATCCCCACGGTGCACATTGGAAGTGTGATGCGTATAGAATGACGTCACCGCATCGATTACACACTGCGGTTTCAGTGTCGTTGCGCCATTATCAAAATAGATCAGATCCGGATTGTTCTTCAGCATCGGAAAATCCTGACGGATGGTCTGTACATCGATCATAGCTCGCTCAGTTTCCTTTCCAGCTCTGCACGCAGCACCTCCTGAACCTGCGGGTCTTCAATCACATCGGCGACCGGAAGAAGATAACCCGCGGAAAGCAGTGCGGTACACTGCTGCAGGGTAAGACCCCGGCTCATCATATAATAAAGCTGTTCATCATCCACGCGGCCAATTGACATGGCGTGGCTTGCCTCAACATCATTTTCATCAATCAGAAGTTCCGGAAGGATTGTAGAACGCTGTCCCTCCTCGAAACTCAATGCCCGGCTGGTCTGATGACTTTTCGAAGCGTATGCACCTTTAACGATCTTTCCGATCGCATCGATCATCAGCCTTCCGGTCTTCAAAACGACCGCAAAGTTTCGGATCTCTCCGAGCGTATGCGGCGCAAAATTGACCACATTCATATGATAATTCATCGCTGAAGACACCAGAGACGCCGAAACCAGCTCCGCATGGGCGTAGGGCTTGCGCAATGCTACATAAGTGCTGCGGTCAATTTCCGTACCTGCGCATTCCCCATAGGCGATCACGATATGAGCATCTTCATTGATCTCATAAGTCTCATCTGCTTTTAACGGAGTCTGACATTCATTCCAGAACAGGACCGTCGATTCACAGCCGTCCTGTGCATATCCACGAATCCGCAGAGACTTGGCATTGCGGATGCGGAACAGCGCCTGCGCGTTCGGTGTGAAACGGATGGAAAGGTCGAGATCACGGATACTGTCGATCACGTATTCCTCAAAGCCTTCGTTCAGCAGGATATCCTCATTTACCCGGATATCTCTCATTTGGAAGCCTTCGCTTTCTCAGATACCGCACAGGTACCAAGGCTGGAGACCCGTTTTGCGGGAGCCGCTGCACTGGCCGGTTTTATATCATATTCTTTATAGATCCAGTCATAGCCTTCTTCATCGATCTTCCTGGCAAGTGACGCATCCCCTTCAACAACGATCTTTCCGTCAACCAGCACATGAACAAACTGTGGCTCAATCAATTCATAGAACCGTTCATAGTGAGATACGACAATCAGGCTCAGCGGATATTCCTTCCGCATATTGTTAATGGCACGGGCTACGATATGCAGCGCATCGACATCCAGACCGGAATCCAGCTCGTCCAGCATCGCAACATCCGGTTTCAGCAGTTCCATCTGTACGATCTCGTTGCGCTTCTTTTCTCCGCCGGAAAAACCTTCGTTCAGGAACCGGTGTGCAAGATCTTCTTTCATCTCCAGATCCTTGATCGTTTTTTCCATGGATTTAATAAATGTAAACAGAGGTACCGGGCTTTCCCGCCGGACATTCATCGCGGCTCTGAGAAAATCGCTGTTGGTGACGCCGGGAATCTCCTGCGGGTACTGCATCGCAAGAAACAGACCGGCTTTGGAACGCTCATCCACGCTCATCTCCAGTACATTTTTTCCATCCCAGGTGATTGATCCTTCGGTTACGATATATTTCGGGTGTCCCATAACAGCAGCCAGAAGCGTTGATTTACCGTTGCCGTTAGGTCCCATCAATGCATGTACCTCACCCTCCCTGACGGTAAGATCCACACCTTTCAGTATGTTTTTTCCTTCTACATCTACGTGAAGATTCTTGATTTCGAGTGTTTTCATAGCGGTTGTATCCTTTTATTCCTATCGGATTATAGCACAGCATGGTAAAACCGTCTCATTTGACGATCTGTGGTTTCCGTGAAAAAGTTCAGATAAAATTCAGATTCATAATTCCCTAAAAAATTGCAAACTGCTTTCCCCGGTCCTATAATAAGGAAGCGTTTTTCAAGGAGGAATTATGAGCAGTTTTATTAAAAAGAACTGGTTTGTCAGCCTGCTTGTTGTCGTATTTGCGGCAGTATCGGTCTATTACATCTACGATACCAACAAAGGCAAGCTCAAGGGAAAAACCAGTAACGGTGAAGATGTGGTTTATTCCATCGGTGACAAGGATGTCACCGCTTCGGAATTCTATGACGAGCTGTTTGAAGGCAATGGCACTTCCGTGCTGTATCAGTCTTTTATCAAGGCCGTCTCGGAACAGAGCGTTGAGACAACGGACAAGATGAAGGAAGATGCGGCTGCGCAGGCAAACTCCGTCATTTCCAACTACGCATCCAATTACCCTTCCAATTACCGGGAGATGCTGGATTCCCAGCTGAAGTCTCTTGGCTACAAAGGCTATGATGATCTTCAGACCTATCTGATCGACTATTACAAACAAATGCAGATCACGGCAGATTATGCGGATGCGCACTTCGATGATCTGAAGATCCGCAACATCTCCTACCTGCTTGTGAAGTTTGAAGACGGTGATTCCGGTGAAGGAACCCCGACTGAAGATGAGAAGAAGCGAATGGACGCGGTTGATGCGGCATTTGCGGAGGGCAAGTCTTTTGCGGACGTCGCAAAGGAATTCTCTGAAGATTCTTCTACCGCTTCTTCCGGCGGTGTTCTCGGCACGGTCGATACCAACACAACGACACTGGACGCAAG
>JAEEPV010000166.1 GCA_016284975.1 Solobacterium sp. | reverse complement strand
TAGGAATGATCCGAAAGAAGGAAACACCAGCTTTGCTCTGTTCCTCTCCCGACTCTTCCGCGAAGCTGGTGAAGCTGGCTCAGTCCGAATCTTTCTGCGTTTTCAACAACCATAATCGTGGCGTTTGGGTTATTGATCCCTACTTCAATCACTGTGGTGGAAACAAGAATATCGTATTTACCTTCTTTAAAATCTTTGAGAATCTGATCTTTTTCCGTACTTTTCTGATTTCCCCAGGTAAGCGCAATCCGTAAATCTTTCAGAATTGATTCCTGAAGTGATTTGAATACGCTTTTGGCACTTCGCAGTTCATCTCCCTGTTCAGAATCCTCAACCATCGGACATACAATATACGCCTGTCGGCCTTTCTGAACTTCTTTTCTCAGAAAGCCGTACATATCTTCCCTTTTTGATTCAGGTACAAGACGTGTACTGACAGGAACCCGGCCGGCAGGCAGTTCTTTTATAACAGAGATATCCAGATCTCCATAAAGAATCAGTGCCAGACTTCTTGGGATCGGTGTGGCGGACATAACAAGGACATGAGGGCTGATTTGTTCTTCATTCGTGCCCTTGTCCTGCAGTGCAGAACGCTGATTTACCCCAAAGCGGTGCTGCTCGTCTGTAATGACAAGTCCCAGTCTGGAATAACATACATCCTTGCTGATAAGCGCATGTGTTCCGAAAAGGATCTGACAAGATCCATCCGCCAGCTCCTGCAGTATTTGTTTTCTTTCCCTGACCCGTGTGCTTCCAGTAAGCAGACGACAGGAGATCCCGTAAGGCCTGAACACTTCTTTTGCATTTTCAAAGTGCTGCGCTGCCAGGATTTCTGTGGGCGCCATCATGCATGCCTGATATCCGGCAAAACATGTCAAAAAAGCAGCTCCAAACGCAACTGCCGTCTTTCCGCAGCCCACATCTCCCTGTACAAGCCTGGCCATTGCATAATCATTCCGAAGATCTTCTGCAATATCAATCAATACTTTTCTCTGGGAATTCGTCGGCCTGAATGGAAGCAATGACCAGAAATAGTCTGTCTGTAAATCACTGACGCGCAGCGCGGGCGCCGGACGTCTGTTCTGCCTGATTTTTGATACATATATCAGATACAGCAGGATTTTTTCAAATGAAAGTCTTCTGCGCGCAATTTCCAGATTCTGCATACTGGATGGGAAATGGGCTTCCCGTAGCGCAAAATTCAGTTCACATAAACGGTTTTCTATCCGGAAAGCGGCAGGAAGTGTTTCCGGGCAGCAGTCTTCCAGATTGTTCAATGCCTCTTCCACTGCTTTTCGAAAAGATTTGGCAGGAAAGTTTTTCAATGATTTGTAGACCGGTGTCCACCCTGTATCTGTTACAATCTTCGGATTCTGCAGAATTCTTCTTCCGTTTTTAACGGAGAGACGTCCATAAAGGCGGATCGGCTCATTTATACGAATCTGCCGTGTGATCCATGGTTCGTTATACCAGCATACAGAAAGTTTTCCCGAGTCATCGCAGATACTTCCTTGAATTCTTGAAATACCGTTGAAATATGTGTTTTTCAAAGATTCTCTGAATACTCCCGAAACAAGAATATTGCCCGGGTTTTTTTCTGAACAGTTAAAGACCGTTTGGTGATCTTCATATCGGGCAGGCAGGGAAAACAATAAATCGCGCAATGAGAGAATTCCCACTGCGCGTAAAGCCTCCAGACGTGCAGGCCCTATACCTTCCAGATCGCCAAGATGCATTTTTGTTTTACTCCACGGAAATCAGATAGTAATACAGCGGCTGGCCGCCATTGTGACATTCTACATCACAAAAATCATAGGACTTTTCGATATCGGCGGAAATAGCCTCAGCATCCGCCTCCGATACATCTGCTCCATAGTAAACAGTGATCAGTTCATCTTCATCCGTAATGATGCTTTTCATCATATCCATTACAACATCATGAATAGAAGAACCGGAAAACTCGATTTGCCCGTTATGCAGTCCGATAATGTCACCCTGCTTGATCTGAATGCCGTTATACTCGCTGTCCCGGATCGCATATGTTACCATAGCTGTTTTCACGTGCTGTGAAGCTTCATCCATTCTCCGGACATTTTCATCCGGTTCCAGATCATTCTGGAATGCAATCGCAGCGGCAATACCCATTGCAACATTTTTTGTCGGAATGACTCTCACATCTTTCCCGGAAAGCTCTGCTGCCTGGTTCGCAGCAAAAATTACATTCCCGTTGTTCGGGAGTATGAACACACATTCTGCTGGAACCTGATTGACAGCATTCAGAAGGTCATCGACAGACGGATTCATTGTCTGTCCGCCTTCGACAATCTTGTCAACATTCAGATCAGCAAAGAACTGGGAGAATCCCGCACCCAGAGAAACTGCAACAAAGCCGTAGCGTTTTTCAGGAGCTGCAGGCGTAACCTGCGCATTTTCCTTTTCTTCTGAGACAGAACCGGATTGATGCTCCTTGTCATACTTACGCTTCATTTCCAGCAGATTGTCAATTCGAATCTCTGATATTTCTGCCAGTTCAACACCGTATTCGAGAGCAGAACCCGGATTGTCTGTATGAACATGAATGACTGCTTTGGTAAGATCACCATTTACGGAAACATTATCGCCAATCCGGTTCAGCCTGCGACGGAAAGAATCAAGATCATG
>JAEEPV010000165.1 GCA_016284975.1 Solobacterium sp. | reverse complement strand
GATGGACCAAGTGCTGCCGGAAAGAGCACGATCGCAAAGCGGCTTTGCCAGAAACTTGGCTATATACATCTTGATACCGGTGCGATGTATCGCTGCACTGCTCTGAAGTGTATTAAAAACAACATTCCTCTGGATGATGAGGAACGGGTAGTTGCGATGCTGAAAGATACGGATATCGTACTGACGCCGGAAGGACAGGTATTTCTGGATGGGGAAGATGTCTCAAAAGCGATTCGTGAGGATGCAGTCTCCATGGCGGCCAGTGATGTTTCCAAGCTTCAGAATGTTCGGAAGGAGCTGGTCGCAAGACAGCAGAAGATGGCGGAAGCCAAAGGCTTCATCATGGATGGACGTGATATCGGTACCGTTGTTCTTACAGATGCGGAAGTCAAGATCTACATGACTGCCAGCGCCCTTGCCCGGGCAAAGCGGCGCTACAAACAGAATATTGATGCGGGCATTGAAACTTCCGATGTGGAAACACTGGCGAAGGAAATTGAAGCTCGTGACTATCAGGATATGCATCGGGAACATTCTCCCCTGAAAAAAGCAGAGGATGCGGTGGAGATCGATACGTCAGATCTCACGATCGAAGAAGTCGCAGACCGCATCTATCAGCTTGCGGAACCATATCTGCAGGAGAACGCATGAAAACAGGTGTGATCGCGATCGTTGGCCGTCCGAACGTCGGAAAGTCAACGATTTTTAACAGAATCGCAGGCGAAAGGGTGTCAATCGTAGAAGATGTACCGGGGGTGACCCGGGACCGCATCTATGCCCGCAGTGAATGGACCGGACATGAATTCCGGATCATTGATACCGGCGGAATTCAGATCGAAGACCAGCCTTATCAGAAAGAGATCCAGGCTCAGGTGACAATTGCCATCGAAGAGGCGGATGTCATTCTTTTTGTGGTGAACGGAAAGATGGGACTGACAGATGATGATCAGTACATTGCCCGTATGCTTCAGCGTTCAGACAAGCCGGTTGTACTTGCCGTAAACATGATCGATGATGAGTCCAGAATCCCGAATATCTATGAATTCTATGCATTGGGCGTCGGTGATCCGATTGCGGTTTCCGGCGTACATGGCATTGGTATTGGTGATGTTCTGGATGCCTGTGTCGAACAGTTCCCGGAAGAAGATTCCGAAGAAGAAAACAAAGGTATCCGTATTGCGGTTATCGGAGAACCCAATGTCGGCAAGTCATCGCTTGTGAATGCGATCCTGCAGGAAGACCGGGCAATTGTTGCCAATGAGCAGGGGACGACAAGAGATGCGGTGGATACCGCCTTTGAGTTTGAGGGAAGGCCATATGTCATTGTTGATACGGCAGGGATCCGCAAGCGGGGACGGGTATTTGAATCGATTGAAAAGTACTCGGTTTTAAGAGCCCTCTCGGCAATCGAATCCTGTGATGTGGCAGTATTTCTGATCGATGCGGATGCAGGTATACGGGAACAGGATAAGCATGTGGCGGGTTATGCTCATGATGCGGGCAAGCCGGTAATCATCGCCGTCAATAAATGGGATCTGGTTGAGAAGGATGACCATACGATGAATGCATTCACCGAAAAAGTCCGGAAAGAATTCGTTTATCTCTCGTATGCGCCGATTCTGTTCATCTCTGCCAAAAGCGGACAGCGGGTGCGCAATCTGATGCCGTTAGCGGACAAGGTATACGAAAACAGCAGGCGCCGTATCGCGACCAATGTACTCAATGAAGTGATTGCCGATACGCAGGTGACCACACCGGCACCGGCAAGAAACGGCAAGCGGTTTCGGATCTACTATGCGACCCAGGTCAGCATCCAGCCTCCGACCTTTGTGCTTTCCTGCAATGAACCAAAGCTCATGCACTTTACATACCAGCGGTTCATTGAGAATTCTCTCAGGGAAGCGTTTGACTTTGAAGGTACTCCAATACGCATCATCGCAAGAAGAAAGATCAGTGACTGAATCTGCAGTTCAAAAGACGGAAGCTCAGAAGGGCTCCGTCTTTTATTATTGAAAAACTCCGCCGAAGCGGAGTTCATTCAATTGCATTATTCCGGATGGAACCCGGTGTCATCCCAGTGTCCCTGACCGACCCAGTTGCCGTTTTCATCCCAGTAGCCATACTGACTGTAGTCCGGCTCAGCCTGAATCTCTACCCAGTTGCCGTTTTCATCAATATAACCATTGGCATCCGGGTTTTCATAATACTGCGCGATGGTGCATGCGGTATTGTCACTGCCGTCTGCAGTAGTAGACCCGCCGCAGACCTTTACTTCACCAAAGAGATCTCCGACATAGCCTTTGTAAAAACCGTTATTCGATGAGATATCACCGATTGGATTGCCATCGACATAAACCGTGCCCCAGTACTCACCGCCTCCGACGAGCCAGGAAAGATCAGCCAGGCATGCGCCCCATTGATCGATGTTGTTGTATGCATCGTGGAGACCGATGTTCCTCTCAGAGCCGGAACAGATACCGTTGGCACCGCCCCAGGATACCGACAGAACGCCATACTGATCGAAGCGGGCACTCATTCCGCCAAGGCCAAGGTATTCGGATTCAGATGCCGCATACTGCAGGTACTCATCCACACTGGCCAGCGGCATGGATTCAAGACCTGAACTGGATACCAGTGAGGTTACGGTTCCGCCGCCGTCCATTGCAAACTCGGAACGAACGTGCGGGAAGGTACCGTAAATATAAGTGACATTCTGAACATCTTCCGGTGCCGGGATCGCTTCCGGAACACCCCAGAGTTCTTCTTCTTTGTTGAGAAGCAGACGGTTGATGTTGCCCGGAATATTCAGAGAACTCTTGTAAGAGGTATAATACGTTTCTTTTCCTTTTTCAGCCTTATCGTAGCCGACCCATACACAGTTGGTGTACTGCGAGGTGCTGGCTACCATCCATTTATCTTTCATCTGACCGCGGGGGATTCCATACTGCACACCGTCAGAACCCCAGTCGGTTGTACCGGTTTTTGCGTATACCGGATAGCTTCTTGCCAGTACCTGCATGTAGTTGAAGTACGGACCGGTTACGTTGTTGGCTTCCAGTTCCGTCGCAAGGTAGGCGCTGCCGGAGGAAAGCGCACGGACATTCTGATTCTCAGAATAGTATTCGGAACCATCCGACGACATGACGACCTTTTCGATCGTATGCGGCTGGTTGTAGACACCCTTGTTGATGAGCATGGCGTGGGCGCCTGCCAGTTCCTTACAGGTTGTTTCGAAGGTCGTACCGCCGATTGCGTAGGAGAGATGGAAATTCTCCGCCTTGACTCTTGAGAATCCAATCGACTGCAGATATTCAACGACTTTATCCGCACCGATCTTGTTGACGACACGTTCCAGCGTCAGAATCGCCGGGATATTGAGGGAGTTGCCGACCGCATCCTTGATCGTGACATCACCGGCATAGTTGCCGCTGGCATTGACCAGGACCATGCTTTCCATCGGATAGGTAATCGGCTTATCCAGCAGTACTTCATCCAGTGAGTAACCCAGATACTCAAACGCAAGCGCATAGGAGAGCAGGGGCTTTACGCTGGAACCGGGCTGTTTGTAGTTCATCGTGGCACGGTTCAGAAGACGGGCTCCGTCGTAGTTGCGGCCGCCGCCGATTGCGACGATCGCACCATTCCGGTTATCCATTGAGATCATTGCGACCTGGATCAGATCATCCGGGAAGACGACCGTGGATTCTCCGTTCTGGATTGATTCCACTTCTTCCTGCATCTGCCGGTTGAGGTGGGTGTAGATATTCATGCCCCGCACCGTCGGATCGGATCCGGTCAGTGCCATGGCTTCTTCGAGAACAACGTCAATGTATGACTGGTACTGGCTGTCTTCGGTTGCTTCACGGATATCACCGACCAGTGTATCTTCAACCTTGATTGCCTTTGCCAGTTTGAGTTCTTCATCCGTAATATAACCGTGGTACTTCATCAGCTGCAGAACTTCATTTCTGCGGGTCGTGCCATAATCCAGATAATCATATGGGTTATACCGGTTCGGCAGGTTTACGATACCTGCCAGCATTGCTGCTTCCGAAAGGTTCAGCTCATTGCAGTTCTTTCCGAAGTAGTACTGAGATGCACGCTGGACACCGCGGATATTGCCGCCGAAGTTCAGTTTGTTGAGATAAAGCGTG
>JAEEPV010000164.1 GCA_016284975.1 Solobacterium sp. | reverse complement strand
AGTTATCCCGGAAGAGGCATTGCGATCGGCCGTACACCCTGCGGAAAGAAGATAAGGATTGCTTACTTCATCATGGGAAGAAGCGAGAACAGCCGCAACCGCGTCTTTGTGGAAGACGGGGACGGCATTCGTACAAAGGCATTTGATGAATCCAAAATGAAAGATCCAAGTCTGATCATCTATGCGCCGGTCCGGGTAATCAACGGTACGACCATCGTTACCAACGGCGACCAGACGGATACCATTTATGAATATCTCGAACAGGGAAAGAGCTTTGAAGATGCGCTGCGCACCCGGACGTTTGAACCGGATGGCCCGAACTTCACGCCGCGGATCTCGGCAATCGTAAAAGATGATTTTTACGAGATGTCCATTCTCAAGAGCGCCGAAGGAGATGAATCCGCAGTACGCCGGTATTTCTTTGATTATCCGAATGAGAAACCGGGATACGGTCATCTCATTCACACCTATGAGTCGGACGGGAATCCGCTGCCTTCCTTCGAAGGAGAACCAACGCTCTGGGCAATGGTGAAGGAATCCTTCGATGACTTCTCGGATCATGTCTGGGAAGCACTGAATCCGGACAACAAAGTATCGCTGTTTACACGGTCAATCGATATCGAGACCGGTGAAACAAGAAGCCGTATCTATAACCGAAATGTGGAGGAGTAAGAACAATGGCAAACGAACTGGAACTGAAATATGGCTGTAACCCGAATCAGAAGCCGAGCCGGATCTTTATGGCAGATGGAAGCGATCTTCCGGTAACCGTATTGAACGGCCGCCCGGGTTATATCAATTTTATGGACGCGCTGAACAGCTGGCAGCTTGTCAGAGAGCTGAAGGCAGCGACAGGACTTCCTTCCGCAGCGAGCTTCAAGCATGTATCCCCTGCCGGTGCGGCAGTCGGTCTTCCGCTTTCTGATGTGGAACGTGCGATTTATTTCACCGGCGATCAGGAACTTTCACCGCTGGCCTGTGCCTATGCAAGAGCACGCGGTGCAGACCGGATGAGCTCCTATGGAGACTTCGCCGCACTGTCGGATATCTGCGATGCCGATACCGCAAATCTGCTCAAGCCGGAAGTCAGCGACGGTGTCATTGCGCCGGGTTATACCGAAGAGGCGCTTGAAATCCTCAGGACCAAGAAGAAAGGCAACTATAACGTTCTTCAGATGGATGAGTCCTACCGTCCGGATCCGATTGAGCACAAGCAGGTTTTCGGAATCACATTTGAGCAGGGAAGAAATGAACTGGTCATCGATGCCAATGCGGTTTCCAACATTGTCACGAAAAACAAGGATCTTCCGGAGAATGCGAAACGGGATCTTATCATCGCATTGATCACGCTGAAATATACCCAGTCCAATTCGGTGGCATATGCGAAGAACGGTCAGGTGATCGGCGTCGGTGCCGGGCAGCAGAGCCGTGTGCACTGTGTGCGTCTGGCGGGTGACAAGGCAGACCACTGGTGGCTGCGTCAGAGCCCGAAGGTTCTGAATCTTCCGTTCCGTGACGATATCCGCAGACCCGACCGTGATAATGCGATCGATGTATATATCGGCAATGAATACATGGATGTGCTGAGAGACGGCGCATGGCAGAACTTCTTCAAAGAACAGCCTTCGGTATTTACCGAAGAGGAAAAGCGTGCCTGGCTGGATCAGAATGACGGTGTATCCCTGGGCAGTGATGCGTTCTTCCCGTTTGGAGACAATATCGAGCGGGCAAAGAAGAGCGGTGTGAAATATGTCGTTGAACCGGGCGGATCGATCCGTGATGACAACGTGATCGAAACGGCCGACCGGTATGGAATGGTCATGGCCTTCAACGGCATTCGTCTGTTCCATCATTGATGGAAATGCAAAGAGGAGGCGAAATCGCATGAAAGTACTGGTAGTAGGAAGCGGCGGACGCGAACATGCCATTATCCGCAAGCTGAAGGAAAGTGCGCAGAAGCCGAAGATCATCTGTGCGCCGGGCAACGGCGGTATTTCTGCGGATGCGGACTGCGTTTCCATCGGCGCGACCGATATCCCGTCGATGGTCAGCTATGCGCTGGAAGAAAAAATCGACTATGTGGTTGTGACACCGGATGATCCGCTGGCTCTTGGCATGGTCGATGCGCTGGCAAAGCGGGGAATTCCTGCATTTGGCCCGACAAAGGCTGCGGCACGGATCGAAGCTTCAAAAGTCTTCTCCAAGAATCTGATGGAGAAGTACGGGATCCCGACCGCTTCATACGAAGTGTTTGAAAGCCCGCGGGAAGCAGCGGCTTATGTACGCAAGGCCGGAACTTATCCGACCGTCATCAAGGCGGATGGTCTGGCGCTTGGCAAAGGGGTTCTGATCGCGCAGAACGAGGAAGAAGCCACGGATGCGATCAAGCATCTGATGGTAGACAAGGCATTTGGAGAATCCGGAAGCCGTGTCGTAATCGAAGAGTTCCTGACCGGCATTGAGGTATCTGTGCTGGCTTTTGCGGATGGGGAGACAATCGTACCGATGGTATCTTCGATGGACCATAAGCGCGCAAATGATAATGATGAAGGACTCAATACCGGCGGAATGGGAACGATCGCACCTTCTCCGTTCTATACAGAAGAAACTGCAGAACGCTGTATGAAAGAAATCTTCCTGCCGACCATGGAAGCGATGAAGAAAGAGGGATGCCCGTTCAGCGGATGTCTTTATTTCGGTCTGATCCTGACAGCGGATGGTCCGAAGGTCATTGAATACAACAGCCGGTTCGGCGATCCCGAAACACAGTCTGTCATTCCGCTGCTGGATGGAGATCTGCTGGAAATCATGATGGCATGCACGAAGGGCGAACTGAAGGAATCCATGGTGAAGTGGAAAGACGGTGCTGCGGCATGTGTCATTGAGGCAAGCGGCGGCTATCCGGGAAGCTATGAGAAGGGCAAGGAGATCTTCGGGCTCAACCGCATGGGTCAGCTGGATGAGCAGACGGTCTATCATGCCGGCACGAAATATGAAGCGGGAAAATACTATACAAACGGCGGCCGGGTGCTTGGCATAACCGGGGTTGCGCCGACGCTGAAGGAAGCGCTGGCAAAAGCCTATGAGGGCGTGGATCAGGTGACGTTTGAAAACATGCATGTACGCCGGGATATCGGTGCGAAGGCATTGAAAGGATGTGAAGAATGACGGTATATCGCTGTTATGTCGAAAAGCGGCCGGAATATGCGGTTGAAGCACATGGTGTGCATGCGACGCTGAATACGGTGATCCTGGATGGAAAAATCAAAGGCGTCCGTGTCTTCAACCGGTATGATCTGGAAGATATAGATGAAGCGGATTACCGGAAGGCAAGTGAAATGATCCTGTCGGAACCGCAGGTGGATACGCTGTTTCACGAGAACGCACCTGCACCATCGGAAGATGAATGGGTTCTGGCAGTGGAATATCTGCCCGGTCAGTTTGATCAGCGGGCGGATTCTGCGGCGCAGTGCATCCAGCTGATGACCTGCAAAACACGGCCTGAAGTAAGAACCGCAAGGCTTTACTACATTCAGGGGGATCTCTGTGAGGAAGAAAAACAGAAGATCCGGGAAACCCTGATCAACCCCGTAGAGGCAAGAGAGGCTGCGCTTGAAAAGCCGGAAACGATCCGGATGCAGTATGAAGTTCCGCCGTTACCGGAAGTGCTGGAAGGATTTACCGCGAAGGATATGGAGGCACTTTCCTCCATGCGGACATCCCTTGGGCTGGCAATGGATCTTGCGGATCTGGAATTTCTGCAATGTTATTTCCGGGATGAGGAACACCGTGATCCGACAATGACGGAGATCCGTGTGATCGATACCTACTGGAGCGATCACTGCCGTCATACGACGTTTAATACGATTCTGAAGAATATTACGATCGATTCCGAACCGGTTCGTGAAACCTTTGAAGAATATCAGAAGCTTCGCAAAGAACTGTATGGCGAGAATCCGGAAAAGCCGGTATCCCTCTGGGATCTTGCGACGATTGGCACAAAGGTACTGAAAAAACAGGGGAAGGTCAGGGATCTTGATGAAAGTGAAGAGATCAATGCCTGTTCCGTCCGTGTTCCGGTCGATGTCAATGGCGTGACAAGTCCCTGGCTGCTGATGTTCAAGAATGAAACGCATAACCATCCGACGGAAATCGAACCGTTCGGCGGTGCGGCGACGTGTCTTGGCGGGGCGATCCGTGATCCGCTGAGCGGACGTTCCTATGTCTATCAGGCCATGCGGGTGACCGGGGCGGCCGATCCGCTGGTACCGGTGGAACAGACGATGAAGGGAAAACTGCCCCAGAGCCGTCTGACCGTAACGGCAGCCAATGGCTACAGCTCCTATGGAAATCAGATCGGTCTTGCGACCGGACATGTTCATGAACTCTATCATCCGGACTATGTCGCAAAACGCATGGAGATCGGAGCAGTGCTTGGTGCAGCACCGGCCGCCAATGTGATCCGTAAAAAGCCGCTGCCTGGCGATGTGGTCATCCTGCTGGGCGGACGTACCGGACGGGACGGATGCGGCGGCGCAACCGGTTCTTCCAAATCCCATACCGTAGAATCCCTTGAGACCTGCGGAGCGGAAGTACAGAAGGGTAATGCGCCGGAAGAGCGCAAGCTACAGAGGCTGTTCCGCAATCCGGAAGCGACGCGTCTTATCAAGCGGTGCAACGATTTCGGGGCCGGCGGTGTGTCGGTTGCGATCGGAGAACTGGCGGAAGGATTGAAGATCGATCTGAACAAGGTGCCGAAGAAATACGAAGGCCTTGATGGAACCGAACTAGCGATCTCGGAATCCCAGGAACGCATGGCAGTCGTTACGGCGGCATCGGACGCAAAGAAGTTCCAGGCACTGGCAGATGCCGAAAACCTGGAGTCTACGATCGTTGCACAGGTGACGGAAGAAAAGCGTCTCGTGATGGAACTGGGCGGACAGAATATCGTGGATATCTCCCGCGCATTTCTCGATACCAATGGTGCAAAGCGCTATGCGGATGTGCATATTGAACAACAGAATACCTATCTGCCGGTGTCGGAAGGATCTTTGAAAGAGCGACTGAAGGCACTGGTCAGT
>JAEEPV010000163.1 GCA_016284975.1 Solobacterium sp. | reverse complement strand
CCGAGGCGCGGATATCCAGATATTTCTTTGCATAAAGGACTGCAATCGTCTCATCCACATCAGTCTCTGACATCCCGGTGCGCTGGGCAAGCACATCAATCGTAATCGGGATCCGATTCTCATTCATAAAGTCCATCAGAAGAACCAGAACGGTTTCTTTTTCGGAAAGACCAAGATATTCCAGATGATCCAGAATCCAGTCGCGGCGGTTTACAAACCGCTGTTCGTACCACTTCATTTTCAAACCCTGTGCAGTCATTATGGCAAAAGATGACTGAAACCTCAAGCAGGTAGTTTTATGCATTCCCTCTTGTTATAATTACACATATGATTAAACGAATACTGCTAACCGTCTTTACGGTCATGGTGATCTATTCCATCTTTGTAATCGGCATCAAGCTGTTTGAGCCGGATACTGCAGATACTTCGCTGGAGTCCCGGCATGCCTATGCACTGGACTATGACACGCTGAAAGAATACACCCTTAACAGCGGCGCAGCTGCCGTTCATTTTTACCTGTTCTCTTCCTCAGACAACAGTGACTGCCTGTATGTCGAAAATACCGTATTGCGCAATGCAGAAGCAGATACAGGGATGAACCTCACGGATCTGATTGAAATCGTCGATATCACCGATCTCGAGCGTACACTTACGACAAACCGGCTGAAGACTGACTGGGATATTCTCTCCTATCCGGCCTTTGTCGCATGCCATGTCAAAGACGGCAGGATCGAGATCGACAACAAACTGGAATGGGATCCCGCCTCTCCGATCAGTACGGATGATGTGGAGCGCTGGCTGTCTTTGAATGGTGTATATGACGGATATACCATTGAAGAAGCAATCGAAACACCGGCCGGATAATGATCCGGCTTTTTCTTTGTGCAAAAAGAAAAGCAGCCGCAGCTGCTCTTGCATGTATCGGATTCAGTCTGCCGGATGTTCATCGATCGCATCCGGGATGACATTCTTTTCAACATCATCGATTGTGTCATGAAATTCCCTTGGAAGGATGACCGACAGGCTTCCGCTTTCCGGACGGTACGTAATCATCATCGGCTGATTATGATACTGCATGACTGCAGTTACACCGGATAATGCCGCGTCTTTATAAGTCTCCACAAAAACATCACGCTCTGGCGCAGTAGGAAGTTCTGTGACCTGACCCGGCCAGCTTGCCTCATTGTTTGCCGGCGCAATCAGAATAAGACCATTTGAAACAATATCATCATCATTCAGAATATCGATGATATATCCCAGCATTTCTTCTTTTGACAGCTTTGTATCCACATAAGTATACATAATGCTGTTCAGTTCTTCTCTAACCTGTCTCTCCATATTATGATCTCCTGCATTTTTCTTTCTTTCAGAATATTACTTTATGCGTTTTTTCGCAATCAGTCTTCTGAAATATTGCGCATCGGCAGGTCTCCCCAGAGGTTTTCCAGCTTGTACATCAGCCGTGCATCTTCCGTAAAGATATGCACGATAATTTCATTCAGATCTACAAGGATCCATGTGCTTCCATCTCCGCCTTCGCGGGTCCGCACCTGGTATCCGTTTTTCTCCGCTTCCTGGATCACGTCTTCGGCAAGTGAAGCTGCGTGCCTTGGATTTCTGGCCGTAACGATAACAAACTGATCCGTAAAAGGATTTACCTCCTGCATGTCGATCACCGTTATGTCCTGTGCCAGTTTTTCCTTCAGTTTATTCAGTGTGATATCCAGAAGTTCAGCCATTGTTTCTCCTTTCGCGGTATTCTTCCGCTTCTTTAAAAACCAGATCAAACGCAGCCTTCAGGTCTTCCTTTGCCAGCTGTGTTTCATAAGCAGCATCATAGCCTCTTGTCGGTTCGATCTTATCTGCAATATACAGCAGATAGTCCAGATCCGTACAGCCGTCCCCCAGCGTATGGGTCAGGATCGCCTGCAGTATTTTCTTATCCTGAATGCCCATTACCGTCTTCAGAAATATCGGAGCAGTAAAGCTGTGCCAGGTTTTTGCATCGAGTTCAAGCCGGGAAGGATCATATACCTCCAGCAGCTGTCTCCCCTGTTCATCGCTCCATGCCTTGGTGATATCATGCAGAATTCCGGCTTTCCAGGCCTGTTCTGAATCCATGCCATGTACTTCTGCGATCTCTCTGCATACCTTGGCAACGGAGCGGCTGTGGGCAGCCCGGCGCGGTTTGCAGAGGGCGTCGAGACTGGTCTCAAAATAGATGCCGCATTCCGCAAGTTCTTTTCGAATGCCTCTGGCGCTTTTATCATACCTGCCCTGGCGAACGATGCGCTCACCTTCCTGCAGTTCTTCCGGGATAAAGATTCCGTCTTTCAAAGGCCTCTCTGAAACAGAAAGATGCCGGTACGGGGCGACCGCCTTTTTCAGCAGCTTCAGCCGGTCCGCAACGGATGCGATGCCCTGCTGCAGCGGAACGAGAACCACCTCCCGGATGCCATGTGCTTTCCGGTAATCCAGGATCCACGCAAGTTCTTCCTGCGTGATCGGATCAAACGCGGCAGAAATGGAACAATTCTTCATGGGAGAATAATACGCGGCTCATCCGCCTGACGATAAAGAACGATTGTATGTCCGATGATCTGTGCAATCTCACTTCCGGTATTCATCGAAAGATCAAACGCAAGCTCCTTTACATCCACCGGACAGGTCTTCAGCACCCGGAGCTTGATCAGTTCATGGGTATTGAATGCCTGATCCACCATATGAATCAGATTGTCGCTCAGCGCTTCTTTTCCGATCTGAAACATTGCGGCTTCGGATGACGCAAGACTTCTCAAATAACGTTTCTGTTTTCCTGTAAGCATTAAAGCATCGCCTTTCTGAATGTCACATTCACGTGTTTCGGTACTCTGACCTTTATCAACGGGGCATCTCCGCTGATACAGCAGAAGCCCAGTCCGTCAATTACAACATCTGTCTTTTCTTCTCTGCGGCGGAAGTCCAGTGTTCGGAATTCTGCCTGCTTTACACAGGGCACCAGCAGTTTTCCGTACTGCCGCTGCCAGAGATCATCTGCACTGCTCATCTTGGAACGGTGCATCTTCATTGCTTCACTGAGATACCATGTGACGGTTGCTTTGGATCCGCAGCACACATCCACTCTTGCAAGGCCCCCTGCCGCAAAGGACTGATCCTCATGGATCTGAAACACGGTCGGTTTGATCGTACGGACAGGTATCAGCGTCTTGAGATCCTTCTCTTCCACTGCCATCAGCATCGAATTCTGTATTTCGATGCCCGGCGTGTCAATGAACGGAATGCCTTCAATCACTGTCTCGTTAAAATCCAATGTTGTGCCTGGATAGCGGGAACTGGTCAGTTCCGCTTTTCTGCTCAGGGCGTTGAGCAATGTGCTCTTTCCGGAATTCGCTTTTCCCATCACGATAACCGGTTTCCCCTTATAGATCCGGCGCACCGCTTCCAGAAGTTCGTCTCTGCCAAGGGATGTCTTTCCGGAAACCAGAACGACTTCCTTCACCGGAATCGCATATTCCTTCAGCCGTGAGAAAACAAAGCGCGCAATCTTGTCATGCGATACCGTATCCGGCAAAAGATCCCGTTTGGTACATGCAAGCACGATTTCCCGTTCTCCAATTTTCCGGATCAGTCCGGGTATCATGCCCGCTTCAAAGTCGAAGAGATCCGTCACATACAGCACCGGTCCTTCCGTCTTCGCAATCGCACCGAGCACCTGATCCGGATCGATACCGGTCTTCATGGAAATCATCAGGTCATCGTAATGGATCAGCCGGAAACATCTCTGACAGTAGGTGCTCTCTTCCTTCGGCGTGTAGCCGATACGGTTTTTATCCTCCGTCTGAAGCACCGCTCCGCATCCGATACACCGCTGGCTCATGATTCCTCCTCATCATCAAAGAGTGACAGCGTTTCCACATCCTGATGGGCTTCTTCTTCCATTCCTTCGGGTATGTCGATGATTCTGCACTCCTGAATATTCTTCTTCAGGTACCAGCCCGGCTTCAGCACTAATGGCTGGGAGAAGGTATTACTGACCGACTTGAGCGGAACTTCTGCAGCCCGCAAAAGCTGCAGTTCGGGATCAAAGAATTCCAGCGTATCAGCCGTTGAGATGCGCTGAACACCGTTCAGAACACTCGGATTCGACTTGATGCGCTTGCAGATGAGATTTCCCTTTGCCGGACGGTTGTTCTCCGGAATCTCTTCCAGTTTCACCCGCTTCATCATTCCAGTTGTCGTAGTAAACAATACGGTCTGATCTTCTTCACTCAGTGCGCATGCGGAAGCGGCACCGTCTCCCTTACCATAGTTCTGCATTTTGACACCGCGGGTTTTAACCCCCATCGTCGGAATCTGATCGATGGAATACCGGTTGGCAAATCCGTCTTTACTGACGACTAATACCGAATCCCCTTCATACACAAGGAATGCCGTAATCAGTTCATCATCTTTTTTCATCGACATGGCCGGCAGGACTTTATTGTTCCGCTGTGCCATAAAGTCCTTCACTCTGGACTTCTTGATCTGTCCGGAAGAAGAAACCGTAACGATCCATGCCCAGGTCTCAAAATTCTTGACGAGTATCGCCGCACGGATCTTGTCATCGCCGTTGATCCGGAT
>JAEEPV010000162.1 GCA_016284975.1 Solobacterium sp. | reverse complement strand
GGAATCGGTGATTGAGTCGAATTTTTCTTTCTCGTCTTCCGGGACGGTGCAGTGTTCGTCATCAAAGACAAAATGATGGCTGCCGATGACGGCCTTCTTCCCGTCGATCGAACTTGCGATTCCATGGGCCACGATGTATTCGACCCGGGAATGGCGCTCGTCATGGAAAAGCTCACGCCGTTCCGCTTCCTTCACGACCGCGTTTGCGATTGAATGCGGATAATGTTCTTCCAAACACGCCGCAAGACGCAGTACTTCAGCCTCCTCATAGCCGTTGAACGGAATCACTTCCGCGACGGTCGGCTGTGAAGCAGTGAGCGTGCCGGTCTTGTCGAACACGATCGTATCTGCTTCGGCAATCTTCTCAAGGAAGCTGCCGCCCTTGACGGAAATCTGATTTCTTGCGCATTCCCGCATCGCGGATAGCACCGCAATGGGCATCGATAGCTTCAGGGCACAGGAATAGTCGACCATCAGAACCGACATCGCCCTTGCCCAGCTGCGCGTCACAAGCCAGACCACACCAGTAACCAGGAAGCTGTACGGCACAAGATTGTCCGCTAGGCGGAGCGCTTTTGTCTCGGTTTCTGACTTCAGCTTTTCCGATTCCTCGATCATCCGTACGATCCGGTCATAACGACCCTGGCCGGTGGTGTGGATGACTTTGAAATAACATTCCCCTTCTTCCACCACGGTTCCGGCATAGACCAGAGAGCCCGCCTGTTTCATCACCGGCAGGGATTCGCCGGTAAAGGACGACTGGTTGACCGTCATTTCACCCGATACAACCTGCCCGTCAAGCGGGATTGTCGTTGCGGTGCGCACGATCACAATGTCGCCTTCCTTCACGGAATACACATGCACAAGCTCCGGTTTTCCTTCGTCGTTCAGCTTCCATACCATATCGATATTCAGCTCCATGGCTTTCGCAAGGTCATCCACCGATTTGCGGTGGGTGTAGTCTTCGAGAATCTCGCTCAGACCGAGCAGAAACATGATTGACGTCGAAGTGGAATGATCACTGGCAAGCAGAGATACAGAGATCGAAGCCGCATCCAGAACGGATATGTCAAGCCTGCCATGTACCAGTGACTTCAGTCCTTTCACAAGAAACGGCACGGCCTGTACGGCCGCCACCGCGGGTTTGAGAATATCCGGCACAAAGAGCCAGCGCAGAACCCGTTCTGAGATATGGGCAAGAAGATCCTGCTCAAAATCACGGCTCAGTCTGCGGCCACTGGAAATCTCCTGTTCTCCGCCTTTGGGCCAGTCATACGACGACAGCGCATCGAGAACCGGTTCCTGCGAGCCATTAAAAAAAACAGTCACATTTCCGGTGCGTTCATCGGCGCGCACCTTCTCCACGCTTTCCAGGGAGAAGAGTTGCTGTTCCAGCTGTTCCGCCTGCAGCGGTGTAAGACGCACCATAAAAAGATGCACACGCACACGCTTCGGCGATGTATGCAGTATAGAGTATTTCATAAGGGAATACCGGACTCAGTCCTGCGGTCTGTCCGCGGCTTCGATAATGGCTCTCGCTTCAGCGATTTTCCGCTCGTCCTCTTCACGGTAAGTTTTTTCGTTGATCGCTTTCGCATCCGCAACGATGTCTTCGAAGTTTTCACGCACCGTCTGAACAGTCTTCATCAGACCATCCGCACAGCGCAAGCCGACCGAAGTGATTCCGGTATATACCTTTTTGGCTTCCGGAGAAGTCAGCGCCTTTACACCTACCGTTCCGAGCAGGAACCCATACGCAACAAGTCTTGATTTTGCCCAGCTCATACTACCTCCATTATGCGTTACCGCATTTACGTAAGTTAACACTAACTAACTTACATCTCGTACCCGATTTTGTCAATCAGACCAGAAAAAGAATGGAAGGATAAAGTTTCCGGTTCGAAGGCCATAAAAAAAACCGGATCCACGAATGTGTGATTCCGGTTTTGCGTTGTTTTGGTTTTCCTTACTCAACAGTAACCTTGACGCCCGGGCCCATGGTGGACGCAACAGTTACGCCCTTGATGTAGGCACCCTTGACGGTAGCCGGCTTAACCTTGGAGATCTGGTCATACAGAGCTTTGAAGTTCTGAGCCAGTGCTTCATCGGAGAAGGAGCACTTACCGATCAGGACGTTTACGTTTCCGTCTTTGTCTGTACGGTATTCAACTTTACCCTTCTTGATCTCTTCGATTGCCTGTGCAACGTTCGGTGTGACCGTACCGGTCTTCGGGTTCGGCATGAGGCCTTTCGGACCAAGCAGCTTACCGAGCTTACCGAGCTGACCCATCATATCCGGAGTCGCTACGATAATATCGAAATCGAACCAGCCGCCCTGAATCTTGTCGAGCATGTCCTTGCCGCCGACATAATCAGCACCTGCTGCCTTGGCTTCTTCTTCCTTGGCACCCTGTGTGATAACGAGTACACGGCGTGTCTTACCGGTTCCGTTCGGGAGAACCATCGCACCACGGATGTTCTGTTCTGCCTGACGCGGGTCAATGTTCAGACTGAAACATGCCTCGATGGATGAATCAAACTTTGTAACGCTTGTCTTCTTTGCCAGCGCAACTGCCTCAGCGTACGGATAGGTACGGTTACGGTCAATCTGCGCAGCAGCAGCGGTATACTTCTTTCCTGCCATGATTACGCCTCCCATCCTTCAATGGTAATACCCATGTTACGGGCAGTACCGGCAACGATCTTCATCGCTGCTTCAACGTCGTTTGCGTTGAGATCCGGCATCTTGTACTCCGCGATCTCACGAAGCTGGGCTTCTGTAATCTTTCCGGCTTTAGTGGTATTCGGTGTGCCGCTTGCCTTCTGGATACCAGCAGCTTTCTTAAGCAGAACAGCAGCCGGTGTAGTCTTGATCACAAAGTCGAATGTCTTGTCTTCATACGCTGTGATGATGACAGGAACGATATCGCCCTTACGATCCTTGGTCGCGTCATTGAACGCTGTGCAGAACTGCGGCATGTTGATGCCGGCAGAAGCGAGTGCAGGTCCCGGTTTTGCGCCGCCTGCAGGGAACTGAAGTTTACAAACCTTCGCAACTTTCTTTGCCATGTGGCATTCCTCCTTTTCTGTCAGAAAGTCACATGCAGTGGTTGAACGGATGAGCTGCTCATCCTCCCACGCATGCGCACACATTAAAAATGAGTGCCTTATAATAATAGGCACTTTCTCCTGTTCCGTCAACGAAAAGTTGCTTTAAAAGCCCGTTAAAATCACTCTTCCGGGTCTTCCACCATCTCTGTGACAGGTTCTCCTTCTTCCAGAGGAGGTACGATATCCGCAAGCAGCCGGGTGATCTCTTCCGCCAGATAGGTCTTGGACATTCCGTACATCTTCGCCACTTCGGTATAGGTTTTACGCTGTACGAACACCATCCATACAATCGCACGATAGGCCGGAAGTTCGATCCGGCTGATTGTATTGATGATATTCATTACTTTTTCTTCTTTTGCCTGAAGCTGTTTTTCCAGAATGGTATTGGCTTCGATAAAGGAAACGAGATACGTCTTCTTCGGATCCCGGCGGATACGGACCTTCTGAAAGTCCAGAGAATGGACTCCGGTCATCTTATGATTGGTCCGCTTGATCTCCAGCATGAGATCCCGGATATCCGCAAGATAGTAAAAATAATTCCGGCATTCATTTTTAAATGCTTTTACTGCTTCCCGGTTTTTGATCTCACCCATGCCTTCAGCCTCCGATTCATTGTATCATTTTCCGCGAAAAAGACCCCAGGCTCAAAAACCCGTTCCGCTCTTTACACTCCTCCGATTAAGATCAGATGTTCCTGTTCCCCCAGCGTTACGCCTGCCTCAAGCGGCGGATTAAAACAGTATTCGCCTTCCGCCCCGAGATAACCCATGAACACATACCCGTTGACCAGCGAAAGCCGGCGCAGCTGCGCAGTTGTAAAGGAACCGGCCGCTCCGATATTCTTTGCACGGATCAGCTGAATCTCATTTCCCTGATTTGAAAGTATCTCCGAAAACAGCGGCAAAAGCTCATTATTCTGAGAAAGCTGCGCGAGGAAGCGTGCCGCCATATTGGACGCTACGATGAAGTCCGTATAGTCATCGTCTGAGATGAGGTTCTGGTTGAACTCTGTCCGCATTTCCGCCGTGATATTGAAATTGATCTGATACCGCTCCCGGATATCCCGAAGCTGCAGCAGGAGGAAACAGGTAAGCATATCATCTTCATCCATATCTTCCAGATGACGGCTGAGAAGAATGACATGGCTGTAGTTTCGCACAAGCGAAACCAGAACCTCTTCATCCAGTGTTTTGTAGTCGGATACGCTGAGTTCGATTTCCGAAAAGGTCTTCCTTAACACTTCCATCGTCTCTTCACCGATTCCGGAATTGACAAGCATCACTTCCTTCACGCTGAACGGAAGTTCCCGGAGAATGACCTTCAGAGACTTGTTGTTTCCGATGATGCAGACTTTCGTCGTCTGTTTTAAAACCGTCTGATCTGCCATCCGTTTCTCCGGAAGTTCCGCAGGCTGCGCATCCCCGAGTTTCCAGGAATCCTTTTCCGGGCTGAAGATCACGATCCGGTCTTCTTCCTCCAGAGTGTCTTTTCCCGGGGGATTCAGAAACAGTTTTCCGCTGCGCATATACCCAAGAGGGCTCGCTCAATCCAGCGCCAGCGACAGCTGTTCGAACGCCATTCCTGCCACGCCCGCAATCCGCTCCAGATAAAATTCATTCCCCTTGAAATCAAACACTTCCACAAGCACCTGCGACAGACCCGGCTGGATACAGGAGCGGGCGATCATCTTGGCAATCGTGTCATTTGTCTGAAGGGTGTACATGCGATGTTTTCTGGCATAGGATTCCGGCAGACGGTATTCGTCTTTATAAAGGATCGCGCTAATGCGGACCGGATCCGTTTCTTCGATAAAGGAGCCCAGTGCCAGAAGAATCTTTGTGACTTCTTCGTTCGGTGCCGGATTCACGATAATCTCTTCTGCCTGTTTTAACGCCAGCCGCTGCAGATCGATCGGATCATAAATATCCAGGCTTCTGCAGATCACTTTAAGATGCTTTGGAATTTCGACATTCTCAAAGATCATCTCCTCCATTTCTTCCTTGTCGTCCAATGCCGCTACTACAATTACGCCCGGTTCTTTTCCGAAGGAAAGAATGATCTCGCGAAGCAGTGTATATTCCCCGGGAGTAAAACCGAGAATAACCGAATGATCTTTTTCCAGAATGGCGGAATTGCCTTTTCGAAGACTGACCACCTTTTCTTCGATCGAAGTTGTGACGATACCGATGAGAATACTGGTAAACAGAATGCCGACAATCGCAATCATTGCAGTAAACAGCAGTACGACAAGATTAGGCGGATCGGAGGGATCATATTCCGGCATCCAGGCATTGATCAGCGTTACGAAGCCGTTCCAGAGGTTTCCGAAAAAGCTTCCCTCCCGCGAAAGCACCGTCATGAGTATGACCAGCAGCAACACGATAATGACTGAACTTAACAGCAGAAGCTCAATCAGCGTCCTGCTTCCCTTCGCCATCCGGTTGTCAAACCAGTACTGAAACCGTTCTCTGAGTGATTTATGATCCATAGCTGTCTCCACTGTTTCCGGAATCCTCGCGGTTCCGATGATACTTAAATTTTACAGGATTGTGATTCCTGTTTTCATTATTCCTGCGCATCGGCCGGAGAACCGGAATCCTGTGAATTTCCTTTTCAGCGAAAGATTTGCATAATCCCAGCCGAGTACATATAAAAAATATTGATTTTATGCAGTAAATGCTAAAATAGAGGCAGATGGATTTTTCGTAAAAAATCATCATATAAACCGGAAGAACCGGAAAAGGAGATTAAAGCTATGGGACTCATTCAGGCGGCTTTATCCGCAGCAGGCAGTACATTTGCCGATCAGTGGAAGGAGTATTTTTACTGTGAAGCAATTCCGTCCAACATCATTGCTGTAAAGGGACAGAAAAAGGTACGCGGCCTTTCTTCGAATCACGGTGATGACAACATCATTTCCGATGGTTCCGTAATTGCAGTGGCAGACGGCCAGTGCATGATCATTGTCGAACAGGGACAGGTTGTTGATATCTGTGCACAGCCGGGCGAATTCAAGTATGACTCCACAACGGAGCCTTCTCTCTTCACCGGTAATCTGGGCGAAGGCATCAAGAACGTATTCGCTCAGATCGGCAAGCGTTTCACATTCGGCGGCCAGCCGGCAGAAGACCAGAGAGTTTACTACTTCAACACAAAGGAACTGCCAGGCATTAAGTACGGTACACCGTCCCCGATTCCGTTCCGTGTCATTGACCGGAACATCAATCTTGATGTGGATATCGCTGTCAAATGCTTCGGTGAATACAGCCTGAAGGTAACGGATCCGATCAGCTTCTATACAAACGTCTGCGGCAACTTTGCCAATGTCTATCCGGTAAGCGAGATCGAAGGTCAGCTCAAGACCGAGCTGCTCACCGCGCTCTCCCCTGCATTCGCAAAGCTTTCTGCACAGGGCGTCCGTTATTCAGAAGTACCTGCACACACACAGGCACTGGCAGATGCGCTGAATGAAGAGCTGTCCAAGAAGTGGAAAGAACTCCGCGGTCTTGAAATCGTCAGCTTCGGTATTTCCTCCATCAAGGCATCCGAAGAAGACGAGCGCATGATCAAGGAAGCTCAGCGTGATGCGATGTACAAAGACCAGACCTATGCGGCAGCGACACTCGTCGGCGCACAGGCTCAGGCTATGAAAGATGCGGCCAAGAACGAAGGCGGCGCAGCTACCGCATTCATGGGTGTCAACATGGCAGCCAATGCCGGCGGCGCAAACGCAAATACGCTGTACGCAGCCGGTGCACAGCAGGCAGCACCTGCAGCCGGAACATGGACCTGCCCGAAGTGCGGCAAGGTAAATGACGGCAACTTCTGCGGCCAGTGCGGTGAAAAGAAGCCGGATGACGGCAAATGGATCTGCCCGAAGTGCGGCAAGGAAAACGACGGCAACTTCTGCGGTCAGTGCGGTGAGAAAAAGCCCGCATAACTTTCTCTAAGTTGCGGCACAGCCGTCAAAGGCGGCTGTGTCGTTTTTCTCTAAAGAAAGGAGCGTGATTCTATGGCCGATCAGGTATCAAACTATAAATGTCCAAACTGCGGCGGTCCGCTGCGTTTTGATCCGGCTTCACAGAAGCTGAAGTGTGAGTACTGTGATTCGCTCTTTACTCAGAAAGAAGTTGAAGAATTTTATCGTCCATCCGAAGAGGCTGCGGCAGCGGAAGGCACCGACCAGAAATGGGAAACGGAAACCGGTGAATGGACTGCAGAAGAAGCAGCGCATATGCGGGCATACAGCTGCCCTTCCTGCGGTGCATCTCTGATTGCGGATGAAAATACCGCCGTCACCGTCTGCCCCTACTGCTCCAACCCGACCGTTGTTGCAGGACAGTTTGTCACAAAGAAACCGCAGTTTGTTCTGCCCTTCCAGCTCGATAAGGATAAAGCGGTTGAGATCCTCAACGATTTCTACAAACGGAAACCGCTGCTGCCGAAAGCGTTCAGTTCCAGAAATCACATTGAAGAGATCAAGGGTGTATATGTCCCGTTCTGGCTGTATAACGGCGTTATGGAATGCCGGATGGACTTCCATGCGGAAAATGTACGGCAGTTCTCTCATGGCGATGATATCGTTACCGAAACGGATCATTTCAAGCTGGTCCGCACCGGTACGGTCACCTTCTCAGGTGTTCCGGCAGATGCCTCCAGCAAAATGCCGGATGAGTATATGGATGCGATTGAACCGTTTGACTATTCCAAGCTGAAAGACTTCGACACCATGTACATGGCCGGCTATATGGCTGACAGCTATGATGTCGATGCCGAACAGGACAGAGCCCGCAGTGAATCGCGGATGAAAGCTTCTGCGGTCCGGGCGATCTCTTCCTCGGTAACCGGATATACTTCCGTCGCTCCGGTCAGCACACAGATTACCCGTCTTGACGGAGCTGCGGCATATGCCTTTCTCCCGGTCTGGCTGCTTTCCACCAAATGGAACGGCAATACCTATCTGTTTGCGGTAAACGGACAGTCCGGCAAGATCGCAGGGGATCTTCCGTCTGACACGGCACTTGCGATCCGTTTCTTCATTCTGATCACACTGGGTGTCTTTGTGGTTACCGCAATCATTCTGTACTTTATCGGAGGTGGGTTCTTATGAGAAAAACACGTTTCTTAAGTACAGTTCTTGTCGCCCTCTTCTTTCTGATCGGGCTGGTACTGGTTCCGATCAGAACGTCAGCGGCTTCTGCCAATGTCATTGATGAGGCCGGCATCTTCTCGACCCAGCAGCTGCTGGATCTGGATGATCTGGCTTATGAGATTTCCACCCGCCAGCAATGCGGTGTCTATGTCGTAATAACCGATGACATGCACGGCTACAGCGAGCGGAGCTTCGCAGAAGGAATCTTCATGAACTATGACCTGGGATTCGGAGAAGGCGAAGGCGCCAGCGGTGTCATTCTGGCGATCTCTTACGGAGACCGGTACTACGACTGTTATGCCTATGGCGCAGCCGGAGATACCTTTACCACCAGTACACTTGATGATCTGAATGATCTGGCCTACCAGCATCTGGTAAACGGAGACTGGTACGGGGCGGCGGAAAGCGTTATCAAACGCGGTGATGAACTGCTTACCAGCACCGGTTATCAATACTACGTACCGGTCTATACAGATCCTCCGATCAACCAGCACATCACTTCCACTTCACCGGAGGAGCGGCGGAATGCATTCCTCAGCCGTCTTCCGTTTGCCTCACTCGGAAGCGCTGCCGTCGGCGGCATCGTTGTCGCAATCATGAGAGGCAAAAACAAAAACATCGGTGTTGCCACAAACGCAGACCGGTATATCATCAAAAACGGCGTCCGGCTGATCGATTCCAAAGATGTATTCGTCAACCGCACCCGTACGGTAACGCACATCGCCCGCAGTGAAGGCGGCGGTGGCGGTGGCGGCGGTGGCGGCCACAGCTACCACTCCAGCGGCGGTGTTCATTCCAGCGGCGGAGGTCATTTCTGATTCATCTGGAAATGGCGGCAACGCACAGGAAACTGTTCTAAAAAAGGTGCTGTCCCGATTAAGGGAAAGGCACCTTTTTCTAAGCATGCTTTACTTCTGATTCTGCTGCCACAGCAGATCCCATTCGTTTCATCTCTGGGTTCTCCGTGTTTTCTGAGACTTTTCTCCGCTACCATTCGATTGTGCTGATATCCTGCGGATTTTCATTGATTACATCGGACACAACTTTACCGCTCTTCATCCGTATGATCTGATCTGCCATCGGTGTAATCGCAAGGTTGTGCGTAACAACGACAACCGTCATCCCTTTTTCCCGGCTCATATCCTGAAGCAGTTTCAGAATCTGTTTGCCGGTCACATAGTCCAGCGCACCGGTTGGTTCATCACATAACATCAGCTTCGGGTTTTTTGCCAGAGCTCTGGCAATCGCAACACGCTGCTGTTCCCCACCGGACAGCTGAGAGGGAAAGTTTCCCATGCGTTCTTCCAGTCCGACCATTTTCAGGGTTTCTTCCGGGCTGAGCGGATTCTGGCAGATCTCCGTGGCCAGTTCCACGTTTTCTTTTGCGGTCAGGTTCTGAACCAGGTTATAGAACTGAAATACGAACCCGATATCAAAACGGCGGAAATCCGTCAGCTGCCGTTCATTCATCTGATCCAGGCGTGCTTCATCTACCCGGACCAGTCCCTCGGTCGCGGAATCCATCCCACCCAGAATATTCAGCACGGTTGATTTGCCGGCACCGCTGGCACCGCAGATAATGGCGAACTTTCCCTTTTCCACCTGAAAATCCACCCCGTCCAGTGCGCGGATATCGACTTCTCCCTGCTGATATATTTTTCTGACATCACGGAATTCGATATAACTCATGTTTCTAAATTATACTATTCCCTTCTGAAAACGCATCAAAATACTGTTATACGGTTTACATCAGGCAGCGGTTACGGAAGGCTTCCAGGTCTGCTTCCGTCCATCCGTATTCGGATGACAGGTAGTTCTTCCAGCTTCCGCATTTCGCTTTGAGATTCGCAAGAACCATCCTGCCGATCTGTTCATCGACACCTTCCCGCAAAAACATCAGCTTCATATAGCCTTCATCATTCGGATGGTTTTGCCTGCCTTCCGCAAGACGTTTCCGGATCTCTTCGCTCCGGTATTCATTGCTTAACAGATAATCCTGAACGATCGTCTCATCATCACATCCCAGTGCCCCCAGCAGGATCATCGCCGCAATTCCCGTACGGTCTTTCCCTTTGGAACAGTGAAACAGAAACGGCATATGTCCGCTCTTCATTTCATTCATCATGGTATGAAATGCATCATAGCCAAAGGGCATGCGGGTATAGTAATCCTGCAGCGTTTCGATCTGTGCCTGCGCATGTTTTCCGGTCTGTCCGAATCCTTTTGCGCTGAAGTCGATCCGATCCCCTCCCGGAGCCGGGTTTCCGTCATATCTGGCATGGACTGCACCGATGTCCGGATCCGGTTTCTTCTTCCAGGCATAAGATGCCCTGAGATCGAGAATCGTCCGGATCCCGCACTTACGAAGCACATCCAGTTCTTCTTCCTGAAACAGATGAAGACCTCCGCTTCGAAATAACAGTCCGGAACGTATTGTTCCACCGTCTTCGGTTTTAATTCCGCCGAGATCTCTGCAGTTGAGAACCGGGCGCAGCTGTTCTGATAATTGTTTCATCTTGTCTACTATATCATCAATTTCGGCTTTCCTGCCCCATCGCAAATTCAGTTCTTATCGCTTATAATTTTGAACAGATTCAGAAAGGAAGCCTGATGAAAAACAGAATCCGCATCCTCGCAACGACAGATCTCCACGGGTATATCTATCCATACCGCTATGCCGACGGACTTTCCATGTATCATGGAACCGCCCGTTTGAAAACCGCCATTGACGCATTCCGTGATGATAACACGCTGCTTGTCGATAACGGCGACACCATTCAGGGATCTTCCCTGCAGTTTTATCATTACACCAACGATCCGGACGGTATTTCTCCGATGACCATTTCCATGAATGCGATGGGTTATGACTACGTGAACATCGGCAATCATGATTTTGATTTCGGGGAAGACGCGCTGAACACACATCTCGATTCCCTTTCCTGCCCCTGCATCACTGCAAACGTAATCTATCGGGGAGAGCCATACTGTGCCAGCTATGCCATCCGTGAGATCTCCGGAAAGAAGATCGCTCTGTTTGGGCTTGTGACGCATTATGTAAAAAAGTGGCAGAAAAAGAAGAATATCCGTCACTTCCAGTTTCGGGATGCCTTT
>JAEEPV010000161.1 GCA_016284975.1 Solobacterium sp. | reverse complement strand
CAGTACAGCCGACACAGACGACCTGGGGCACAAATTCCGACTTCGGTTATATCTATGTTCCCATCCGCCTTCTGGAAAAGGAAGAAAATCTCGAGTATATGAAATCCAAAGAGGAGCTCGAAGCCAAAGCCGAAGAACTGGAGGAAAAGCAGCAGGAACTGGACAGCAATCGAAAGCTTTTGCTGGAGCAGAAGGTCGAACTGGAGCAGGCTGAAGCGGCCCTGCAGGAAAAACAGACCGAGCTGGATGGGGGGATCGCGGAGACAGAGGCGCAGCTGGCACAGCTGGACGATGCCGCTGAACAGATTGCCGCGAAAGAAAAGGAGCTGGACACTTCCACTGAACAGATTGCCGCGGGAGAAAAGGAGCTGGACGCCGCCTACACCCTGCTGAAGACAAAACAGGCGGTACTGAAGGCCTCATACACCCTTCTGAAGATAAAACAGGCGCAACTGGATGCGGGGATCGCGGAGGCAGAGGCGCAGCAGGCACAGCTGGACGCTGCCGCCGAACAGATTGCCGCGGGAGAAAAGGAGCTGGACGACGCCTGCGCCCTGCTGAAGACAAAGCAGGCGGAACTGGAGGACGCATACGATGAACTGGAAGAATGGGAAGGATATCAGGTGCTATGCAACCAGTTCCTGCTCCGGTTCACCCCGGGCGCCGACCGGGTAAAGACTCTGGAGGAAGCGGTTCGGATCCTGGAGGATGAAGTTCCGAAGATCCAGTATTCGTTTCTTTATGAAGATTCCGCTGTAAAGAACCGGATCGATGCGACTTTGCTGCCGGTCAAAACACTGACTGTCCTGATGCCGACGGTCTTTTTCGTGATCGTCCTGATCGTCGGCTATTTATTCATGTCCCTGATCATCCGCCAGAGCAGACGTGAGATCGGCATTCTGCGGGCCCTGGGCTTCTCCGCCAGAGACGTCCGGCTTCTGTTCTGCAAAGTAAACCTCCCGGTTTCCCTGGGGGCGATTATTCTCGGCACGCTGATCAGCATTGTGATTGCCCGTTATATCGGGTCGTCGTTTGAATCCTTTTTCCCGCTTCCCTTCTATGAATATGTGTTCGATATCGGAAACGCGGTTCTTTCTGCCCTGCTGACGGTCGTTGTGGGCCAGGCCGCGACTCTGTTCGGAACCTCCGTGATCAGCCGAATCCAGCCTTCGGAAGCAATGTCCCGGCAGATACCGTCCTCCGGGAAGATCTCAAGGTTCGGCCGATGGCTGACCCGAAAAGCCGGTCCCTTCACCAGATACAGCGTTATCTCCCTGCTGCGCAATAAAAAACGGTTCGTCTTTTCGGTCATCTGTCTTTCCGCATCTGTGATGATAATCTTTGCTTCCTTCTCGTTCATCACATCGAAAAACGCGATTCTGACGGAGCTGTTTGACAAACAGATCCATTATGACTGTCAGGTGTTTCTGAAGGATGTGCCGGATAAAGCGTTTATGGAAGAACTTGAGGCTCTGGACTATGTGGCCGAAACCCTGCAGATGGGTTATTATACTTCGGATATTTCATATCAGGGACATACGGAAACCGCTTCGGTATATGCGCTTCCGGAGGATACCGATATGATACAGATATTCGGGATAAAGAACGAGCCTCTTTCGGTTCCATCGGAAGGCATTCTTCTGGAAAAACACCTGGCAGCGGAACTGGGGGCTGTTCCCGGCGATCTTGTCCTGGTAGACGGAGTCGAGATGGAAGTGGCCGGCATATCAAATCAGAATGTAAACCGCAGCCAGTATATTTCCGCCCGTCAGGCAGAAAAGCTGGAGGAACCGACGCTTCGGGCGATCCTGATCCGGACGGAGGAAACGGATGAAACCGCAATCGGGGCGGGAGAACGTGCCGTGCAGGCCTTGTTGGCTGACCGGGATGATTACCTGTACTGTATTTTCACCAGACTGTTCCGGGGCGGCATGGAGAAGCTCTTTGCCATTTATGATTTGGCGTCATGGATCATCATTGGTTTCGCCGTGCTGATCGGCCTGATCATTGTCGTCAACACAACGCAGACCAATCTGCTGGAACAGTGCAAAGAGCTGTGTGTGCTGCGTACATTGGGTTTTTCTCACCAGATCGTTTCAGGGAAACTGTTCCTGCAGTCATTGCTCTACTTTGTATGCTCCTGCATCATCGGCACACCCTTCGGCGTGGCATTCGCCCAAACGGCGCTGCGTCAGCTCGCGACGAAAGAACAGGAATATCCGTTTGCCAGCGGAATCGCTGAATGTCTGCTGACGGCGAGTCTGGTCTTCGGCTACATTCTGCTCAGCCATCTGATTTCTTCGCGATCCATGAAAAAATGGAATATTGTGGAGATCGTAAAAGAAAAAGAATAAGATGGACGGGGCCTCCCTTCAGCTGTTATCCGAGTTCCCGTTTCACCGATACAGAAAGGAACAGAAAATGCTATAAAGATGAATTGAAGCTTGTGATTATAAGACCAAAAGTTGACACATTTTCCTGCACATGGTATAATATCCTTGCTTCGTGAGGTATTCCAATTAAATACAGGAGGCATAGAGCACAGCTTAAACAAAAGGATGATGAACCGGCTTGCTGTCATTCTGTACGAGCTTTATTCAGACCATATCCTGCCGGTCTGATTCCCCGATGGCCTTGTCAAAAAACAGGCAATTCAATTTTCAGGTTCCATAGGAGGGAATGCGTTCATGTGGTCTTATTTTCAAATGTTAAGACCGGTTGATGCATTTATGATGGCCATGCCGGTTCCTATCATCGCAATTGTTGGGCATCATTTTTCGCTTCCTATCTTTCTGGGCACTTTACTTGTTTTTTTAATGGCCGGCGCCGGTGATGTTATCAATGATGTGTTTGATTACAAAATTGATGCAGTGAATAGACCGGACCGCCCGATCCCTTCTGGAAAAATATCGCTGAAAAATGCCAGGATTTATGCGGGAATCCTGTATACCATTTCCATTATTCTCAGCCTGATCATCAGTTATCTGATCAATAACTTTTTATTTTTTGTTATGATCGTCTGTTCAGCCGTTATCATATATGCTTATTCTCGTTTTTTTAAAACGATGCCTTTAAT
>JAEEPV010000160.1 GCA_016284975.1 Solobacterium sp. | reverse complement strand
CTGTCTGTGTACTGCTCGTTTTTTTGTGCGGCAATCTTCTGAGAAAACCGCAGGACAGAAGTCCGGATGACCCTTCGGCATCCGTTGATACGCAGACTGCTGAGACCGCATCCATTCTGAATAACTATCAATGGTGGCAGAAGACGATTGCCTATGAGATCTATGTCAGGAGTTTCAAGGATTCCAATGGAGACGGGATTGGCGATCTGAATGGGATTACTTCTGAACTGGATCATTTGAAGAGTCTTGGTGTCGGTGTAATCTGGCTGACGCCCTGTTACGTTTCTCCGCAGGCAGACAATGGTTATGATGTCGCCGATTACTACAATATCGATCCAGTTTACGGAACGATGGCTGATATGGAAAACCTGATTGCAGAAGCAGGGAAACGGGATATCCGGATCGTCATGGATCTGGTATTCAACCATACCTCGAATGAAAATGAATGGTTCAGGGCATCCAGAAGCGGGAAAGACAACGAAAAAAGTGACTGGTATATCTGGAGGGATCCGCAGGAAGACGGCAGTGCACCGACGAACTGGCGCAGTATCTTCGGCGGTTCTGCATGGGAATATGATGAAACCAGAAACCAGTACTATCTGCATACCTTTTTGAAAGAACAGCCGGATCTGAACTGGGAAAATCCGGAAGTCCGCAAGGCACTTGCGGATGTGGCGCAGTTCTGGATCGGCAAAGGTGTCGGCGGTTTCCGCCTTGACGCGATTGCCTATATCAAAAAACCGGAAGAATTCCTGGAAGGACCTGCAGATGCGGCAGACGGAACAGCCGGAATTCACGGCATGACTGCCAATACCACCGGTATTCTCGATTATCTTCATGAATTCAAATCTGCGGTTCAGGAAGGAACCGATATCTTTATGGTCGGAGAAGCCAATGGCGTTTCGGCGGATGATCTGTCTGACTGGGTCGGACCAAACGGCGTGTTTGATATGGTGTTTGAGTTCAATCATGTATGTGTTGATCTGCCGGACGAAATGAACTGGTGCAGTACGCGTGACTGGAAGCTTCCGGATCTGAAAGCACTGTTCAGTGCGAGCCAGCAGACAACGGAACTGACCGGCGGATGGTATCCGATGTTTCTGGAAAACCATGATCAGCCCCGCTCGATCGATCACTTTCTGCCAGAAGGTGCAGATCGCACGGCAGGGGGAAAAGCCCTTGCGGTACTGCTGCTGACGATGCGCGGCACTCCGTTCATCATGAGCGGAGAAGAACTGGGATATGTAAATGTCCGATGGGAGGATATCAGTCAATACAACGATATTTCCACCCGAAATCATTACAAATTTGCGCTGGAACAGGGATATTCCGAAGAAGAGGCACTGAAGGGCGTACATCGGTTTGCCCGTGACAGTTCCCGTACGCCTATGCAGTGGGATAAAACGGAAAATGCCGGATTTACTTCCGGTACACCATGGTTGCCGGTCTATCCGGATTATCCGGATTACAATGTCGCTGCGGAACGTGGCGATGCAAATTCGATTCTGAACTGGTATATCCGGCTTGGGGAAGTGCGCCGTGGGCATCCGGAGCTTATGGTAGGGGACTATGATGAACTGTTTCATGAAGATGAACAGATCTTTGCCTATCTGCGTACCTGTGGAAAGGAGCAGTCTGTTGTTCTGATCAATCTGTCTCTTGAAGAAGCGACTTATGATCCAGCCATTGTTGAAAACGCGGAAGTTCTGATCGGTACAAATCCGAATCCGGAAAAGGGCGTGCTGAGACCGCTGGAAGCGGTGATCTATCATATTATGTATTAAGATGATGGTATGAAACAGTTTGTACTGAATGATCGAAAGGACTTGATCGAAGCGGTTGCCTATTACGGTTTTCTCCCGTTTTTTGCCAATGCGATTGAAGGACTTTCCATTGAAGAGATGACACCTGCCCGACGCTGGTTCACGGAAGAAAGCGGTCCCTGGGAGTGGAAGGGACCGGTGATTTCAGAAGGTGACTGTGTATACGGGAAGTTCTTCGACAAGAAGGCAGGTTTCGTCTCAAACCGCTGGTTCCCGGATTTTGCGAATGTGCGAAGAGACGGCTATGATTTTGACGCACGGTTTGAAGATGGACTTGCGTCTCATAAAGATGAATATCTGTATAATCTCATCGCCTCCAGACATTCGATTCTGTCTAAGGATGCCAAGATCATCGGCGGATACATGAAGCCAAAGAAAACCGGACGTGATGAATGGCAGCCGCGGAAGGGATTTGATACAACGATTACGAAACTGCAGATGCAGTGCTATATCATAACTTCCGATTTTGAATATGAGATCGGAAAGAATGGTCAGCCATATGGATGGGGCATTGCACGCTATGCCACACCGGAAGAATATCTTGGCAGAAGGTTCACCGGCAAGGTGTATGCCCGTACACCGGAAGCCTCGCGAAAGCGAATCCTGAATCATTTGAAGCGGGTATTGCCGGATACAGATGAAGGGTATTTAGTGCGATTGGTCGGATGAAAATCCGGCTTTTCTTTCGTTTTGTGAAAAAGTGCTGAAAACTCACTATTTAAGCCGTTATTTGACATTTTTGCGCATTGAAAAACAATGGTTACTTTGTTAGAATATGGCTAGTATGAGAAAAAATTAACAAGTCTCACGCTTACTCAGACAGAAAGGAAAATTAAAATTCATGTCAAAGAAGGTAGTTTTAGCAGGTGCTTGCCGTACGCCGATTGGAAAAATGGGCGGCGCGCTGAGCACGGTTCCCGCTGTTGAGCTCGGGGCCATCGTCATCAAAGAGGCGCTCAACCGCGCAGGCGTGAAACCGGAACAGGTTGATCATGTCTACATGGGCAATGTCATCCAGGCTGGTCTCGGTCAGAATCCTGCCCGTCAGGCATCCATTAAGGCAGGTCTGCCGGTAGAATGCCCGGCAGTATCCATCAATGTTGTTTGCGGAAGCGGTCTCAACTGCGTCAACATGGCTGCACAGATGATTCAGTGCGGTGATGCGGACATCGTTGTTGCGGGTGGTATGGAAAACATGAGTCAGGGCCCGTACGCCGTTATGAACGGACGTTACGGTTACCGTATGAACGATGGCAAACTCGTCGACCTGATGATCAAGGATGCGCTTTGGGATGCGTTCAATAATTACCACATGATGATCACAGCCGAGAATGTTGCCGAGCAGTGGAAACTGACCCGTGAAGAACTCGATGCATTCGCAGCGGAAAGCCAGCAGAAGTGTGAGAAGGCAATGGCTGAAGGCAAGTTCAAAGATGAGATCGTTCCGGTTACCATTCATGGCCGTAAGGGCGATACGATCGTTGATACCGATGAAGGTCCCCGTGCAGGAACAACGGTTGAAACACTTGCCAAGCTGAAATGCTGCTCTGGCAAGAAAGAGGGCGGTGTTGTTACCGCCGGCAACGCTTCCGGTATTAATGACGGTGCAGCTGCTGTTGTTGTCATGAGTGAAGAAAAGGCAAAAGAACTTGGCATCACACCGATGGCAACCTTTGTCGCCGGTGCACTTGGCGGTGTTGATCCGAGCATCATGGGTGTCGGCCCGGTTGCCGCAACCAAAAAGGTTCTTGCCAAGACCGGTATGACGGTCGATGACTTCGATCTGATCGAAGCCAACGAGGCATTCGCTGCACAGTCTGTTGCAGTTGAGAAAGAACTGAAGTGGGATCATTCCAAACTCAATGTCAACGGTGGTGCGATCGCTCTGGGTCATCCGGTCGGCGCATCCGGATGCCGTATCCTGGTAACCCTGCTGAATGAAATGGTAAAGCGGGATGCGAAGAAAGGTCTTGCGACCCTTTGCATCGGCGGAGGTATGGGCTGCGCAACGATCGTCGAACGTGACTGAGGAGAACTGCCATGAGTTTTGTATCGTATGAGAATAAAGGTGCCTATGGCATCCTTACCATGAACCGTCCGGAAGCGCTCAACGCACTGGACTCCAATGTATTGAATGATCTTTCCACCGCACTGGACCAGATCGATCTCGATACGGTTCGCTGTCTGATCATTACCGGTGCCGGAGAAAAGAGTTTCGTTGCCGGTGCAGACATCAAAGAGATGGCAAACCTTACAAAGGCAGAAGGTGAAGCCTTCGGCAAGAAGGGTAATGACATCTTCCGCCGGATCGAAACACTGCCGATTCCGGTAATCGCTGCCGTAAACGGATTTGCTCTGGGCGGCGGCTGTGAGCTGGCAATGAGCTGTGATTTCCGCATCTGCTCAGACAATGCGGTATTTGGTCAGCCGGAAGTCGGACTCGGCATTACGCCGGGTTTTGGCGGAACACAGCGGCTTGCACGTCTGATCGGTCCGGGCTATGCGAAGCAGATGATCTATACGGCGCGCAATATCAAAGCAGACG
>JAEEPV010000159.1 GCA_016284975.1 Solobacterium sp. | reverse complement strand
TTGAGGCTGATCCATTCAAAGCTGATTTTCTTGAATCAATCATTAAAAACCATCCCCACGTCAATCTTTCCATCCCGAAGAAAACGCCCTCCGTCAGGGAAGTCCGTTATGCGCGCAGCACCCGTCTGGAAATTGAAGCGATCGCACAGGATATCTGCCGTCGATCCTCCCCCTGCACCGTTGTGCTCTGTTCCTATGGAAAAATGATGCCGGTACTGAAGCAGGTTTTTGCAAGATACGGAATTCCGTTCTGCAGTCTTCCGGAATCGACACCATCCGCTTTGGTTCGCGCATATACTGCGCTGGCCTGTTTCGCGCTTCAAAAAGACGGGAGTTCTTTTATCCGGGCGCTGGAAGCCAATGCGTTCCCGGTCACCTGCCATGAGCCGTTGCTTTCCTGGCTTCGTCAGACCCTGAAAGGCACCTCGTTTACTCCCATCGAAAATATGATAGCTTCTGATCTTTTTGAGAATGAACGGAAGTACGTTCATCAGATGGACACTGCTGCTGCCGATTATTTCCGTGCAATCCAATCCTCTCTTGACCTTCTGCGCTCCGATGTCACTTCTTCTCAGGCATTGCAGAACGCATGGGAAGTACTGCGAAAATCTCCGATTGCAAATGATCCGCAGGAGATCCGGGCTGCCCGGTCTGTAATGGCTCTGCTGAATCAGACACTGAATGAGATTCATTCAGAAACAGATGCCGTTTTTGTACTGCGTCAGGTTGAATCTGTCCTGGTCACTCACGAGCAGCAGCAATCCTATTTCTGTACGGTGACCGACCTTTCTCATCCTTCCGATCTTTGTGAAACCGTCTATGTCGCAGGATGCAGTGCACAGAATTATCCCGGCATCCCGGTTCGTAAAGGCCTGTTTGATGAAGCATATGTTTCCCATATCGCAGGTTATCCGTCCCTTGAAAAGCGTCATTCTCTCTGGAACCGTCAGCTCTGCTGGCTTGAAGAACTGTCCGAAAGGGTTATTTACTCTTATTCTGTCAGCGATTATCAGGGCAAAGAGATTCAGCCAGCGTTTGAAATCACTTCCAGATACAATACCGGAATGCCCTGGACAATCGATCAGCTGGCACCTGTATTTCCGTCCCCGCACACCCTGGACGCAGATACGGCAAAAGCACTATGTACTGACGAAGACGGGAAAATCCATTCTTCCATATCGCGGATCGAACGCTATTTTTACTGCCCGTATTCCTGGTTTATCCAGTCTGCACTCAAGATTCGAAGACCAATGCACGCGGCACTGGATGCAGCGACAACCGGTAATCTTCAGCACGCTCTTATGGAGCATGCTGTTGACTCTCTCGGCAAGAACTATACCTGTCTGGGGGAAGAAGAAATCCGTTCTTATCTTGCTCCGGCATTTGTTACCCTGCGTTCTCTGTATCCTGCTGAGACCGCACAGATCGATCTCAGCGAAGAAAGAATGATTAGCGGTATTCTGGATACCATGCGGTTCCTTTCAGGAAGTGAAGCAGCAGCACCGGTGTGGATTCCATCCGATGCAGAAAAAGCTTTTAATGAGAATCTTACGGAACACCTGCAGCTGAATGGAATCATCGACCGGATCGATGAATCTCCTGATTCCATTCGTGTGATGGATTATAAGTCTTCTCACAAAACGCTTTCAGAAAAGAAGATCCGTGCAGGAATACAGCTTCAGCTTCCTTCCTATATCATTATCGCGGCAATGCTTAAGCAGAAGAAACCTGCAGGCGTCTATTACATTTCCATGAAGCCTGATGCCACCGCAGTAAAAGCCGGTTCATTCAAAACAAACAACAAGGGCGGCGTTCCAATGGAAGATTTTTCCAACGAAGAAACTCTTCGGGATGCAGAAAAAAAGACCCGCCGAATCGCAGGATGGGCTTTGGATGATCCTGAAATCAATGATGATCTCTATAAAGAATACTTCAATCCAGGTTCAGGACAGTTTGATTATGAACAGATCAAAGCATGCATTCTTGATCTGTATGAAAAGTTCTATCACAACGCTGCAGATGGAAAGATCGATGTAGATCCAATCGAAGGTGCCTGCACATTTTGTGAATACAAACCTGTATGCAGATTCCATGACACCCCCAGAAGCGTTATTCCTGTAGTAACGGAAGGCGAAAGCTTCAAAAAGGGAAAGGAGGCAGATAACTGATGGAAATGGATGTTAATCAGCGTCTTGCTGTAGAAACAACCGGAAAGAACATTCTGGTCAGTGCCTCCGCAGGTGCCGGAAAGACACGTGTTCTTGTTGAACGGCTTGTTAAACGATGCGTAACGGATCGGATCGGAATGGACGAGATTCTTGCGGTCACCTTCACAGAAGCAGCGGCAGCTGAAATGAAAAACCGAATCGCCGCTTCCCTGCAGGAGCTTTCTGCCACCCCTTCCTCGGCGGAAGAAGCGGAATGGATCCAGAAACAGACTGTTCTGCTCACTAACGCGGATATCACGACGATCGACAGTTTCTGTCTTAATCTGATTCGCAAGTACTACAACGTTATTGGTCTGGATCCTGCTGTAACACGTAATATTCTGGATGAGAGCAGCCGCCAGACACTTCTGGATAATGCATTCCGAAAAGCACTCACCTGTCACAATGAGATCCATCATGATGTGCTGCTTTACCTTTTGAAAACTACGAGTCCTCGCAGCGAAGATTATGACACTCTGAAAACAATGATCACTTCAATCATGGATCAATGTCAGCAGCATGAATCCGCTTCTGAATGGTTCAGCCGGATTCGTGTTTCCTATGATAATATCCGCACGCTGAATGATCTGCCTCAGGAGGCATCTTCTGCTTTTTTCGATCGTCTGAAGTTTGAATACGACTCGATCTGCACGCTTCTGGATCAAATGATCGAATTAGCTGCTTCCAGTGAGAAGCTCACCAAAAAAGAAAAGGATCTTAAAGAAACAAAAAATCTCCTGCTTTCCTGCAGTGATGCGCTGAACCAGCATAATTACGATCATTTCCGTCAGATGTTTCTCGACTTCGGCGCAGAACAGAAAACGCCCTCCGACTCAAAGGCAGAAGAATACACTGCCGTGAGAAAGCATTTTTATAAGAGATGCGAGACTCTTACCGCGATCCTTTATGACTCGGATGTTCTTGTCAGAGATATAAAAGACCTTTCCCCCGTTGTTCATCTGTTATGTGATTTATGCGAAGACACTATGAAATACTTTCAGGATGCAAAACTGGAAAATGCATCGATGGATTTTGTCGACATGGAACACTACGCATGGGAAATCCTGCAGCGAAACAACTGGGAAGTTGCCAGACTGTTCAGAAATCGCCTGAAGGAAGTTATGGTGGATGAATTCCAGGATACATCACTGCTTCAGGACAGCATCATTAAGGCAGTTGCCCCGGAAGGAACAATCTTCCGGGTCGGAGATGTCAAACAGTCCATATACCGCTTCCGTGGTGCCAGACCAGCACTGATGCGTTCTCTGATGGCAGATTCGAGCGTCTTCAACATTACACTGGATCACAATTATCGTTCTTTTGAAAAAATCATTCGTTTTTCAAATCTTCTGTTCTCACGTCTGATGAACCTTGGCGGAGAAGATACATATACCGATCGAGACATTGTCTCACCCGGAACAAAACGGCAGAATCAGCCGGATTCTCAGCCAATACAATTAATCCTGATCCAAAAGAATGACCCAGACGAAACGGACGAGGAAGAAACGCAGGACAAAGATTCTGAAGCCATCCGGGATAAGGTCATGAAGGCGACATGGATTGCCAATGAAATGATACGTCTTCATGAAAAGGGACGTCACTGGAATGAGTTTGCTGTTCTTGTACGATCTCATGCGGAAAAGAGCATTCTTCGCAGAGTGTTCAATACCGCTCATATCCCTGCTTTAATCGATACTCGGGAAGGTTTTTACAACAGTGACCTCTGTCTGTATATCCTTGCGGTGTTGTCCTGCATCACTGATCCTGCGGATGATGTTGCACTGCTGACGGTTCTTTCCGGAGAACTGTTCGAGATTTCAGATGAGGTTATTTCCCAATGGAAACTCTCCTGCGGTTCAATTCGCAAAGGGGTTTCGATTCACCGGCCCGAAGTTGTTGAATGGTTCTCACATCTTCAGGAAATCGCAGAAAAATCTTTGTGTGATGTTCTGAATGAGATTGCGCTTTATAACCGTTTTTACGAAAAACTCAGAGAAAGCGAAAAAGCGAATTTTGACTTTCTGTATGAAAAGACTTCTGCTATGGCTTCTTCCCTGTTTACGCTCCATGATCTGAAACGGATGATGGAAACCGGCACAGACGAAAAATCTTCTGCCGCAATAACCCGCAGCAGAGATGATGATGTTGTCACAGTTACCACAATTCATCAGTCCAAGGGACTTCAGTATAAAGTGGTATTCCTCTGGGGAAGCGGAAAGAATCCGATGATGGACTCCAGAAACCAGCTGATCGTTGATGATTCTGTCGGACTGGGGCTGAAGCATTATGATCTGCCTTGGCATACGAGCCGTCCTTCCCTGTTCCGAATTGGGGCAGAGTACCGGCAGAATATCGCAGATATAGAAGAATACACCCGCGTGTTGTATGTTGCTCTGACCCGTGCAGAAGAGACGATGTATATTGTCGATCTCCAGGCAAATGAACAAGACTATGCAGAAGAACTTACTCTTATGCACGCAGCGAAACGGAAGGGAATTACGGGACTTATTACCGCAGCCATGCGGCAGACTCCTGAACTGTACGAAGTTTTCCACGTACTTCCGGAAGAACTGATGATTGCTCCATTCCTTGAAAGCCGGTATACAGCTGCACTTCCTCAATATGAGGCGGATTATCCGGTACTTGGGGCACTGCTGAGACCCAGCGAACATGAAACGAACGCATTACCCTCTCTTTCTCCCGGAGAAATATCGAAGGGCACTCGGTACGGAACTATGATTCATGAAACGATTGCTTCACTTCCGAACCGCCTCTGGAACAAAGACGATTTTTCTTCCGGTATATTGAGCGAAACTGATATTACTCATATTCTGGCTTTTGGAAATTCCGCACTATACCAGAAAGCATTAACGATGAAAATCCGAAAGGAAATGCCGTTCTATGCGGAAGATCAGGAAAACGGGTCCAGGCTAATGGGTATCATGGACTTTGTAGCATTTGGAGATGATGA
>JAEEPV010000158.1 GCA_016284975.1 Solobacterium sp. | reverse complement strand
CAGCAATCCCTCCGATACGGCAGCGTTAAGCGTAGGCCTGCCTGTATCAAAGCATTTGATCGCACGGCTTCTTTCATAGCTCTTATCATGTGCATCCGTCACCATGACATAGACAGTACAGTTCTCGGAAATATCAATATACATATCCTCCGTAACATCACGATAAGTTCCATTCTGTCCTATCCTTACTTTTACCGATTTGATCTCAAAGTTACCTGTATCCAGGATATCCTCTGCTTTAAACTTCACACGTACCGTTACTCCTGCAGGAAACCAGCCATCCTGCTCCTTGATCGTGATCCTCACGTTTGGTTCCTGATATCCGCAGTTGTTGAAATCCTTACCACATACAGGACAGTCATGGTTGTAATCATACTTGCTGCACCTATGATCACAAATGCATTCCGGTTCAGGTGTAGGTTCAGGCGTGGGCGTTACCTCGTTTTCACTTTCACTCCCATCCCCTTCTCCGTTTTCATTTCTAGGATTCTCCTCTTCCACGCCATCTTCACCGGCAGACGTTTCATCATTGCCACTGATATCTGTTCTGTTTTCTGTGGTTTCTTCTGTACCCTCTTCAGCACACACCAGCGTTACGGTACTACTGTTAGCTAAAACCGCTCCAAGCGGCAGTGCCAGAAGCATCACTGAAAAGATCAGCGACGCCATGATCCTAACTGATTTTCTTTGCATTTTCGTTCTTCTCCTTTTCTTCTTCACCGCCTGTATGCTCAGGCTTGTTCTCCTTATCACGCCCTGCAAGAATACTCTCCACTTCCTTTTCCGAAAGTCTGTTGAATATCGCAAGCTGCTCCGGTGTGATCTTTTTCTTTCTGATGATCTTCATTGACTCCGCATCATCTGCTTCCTGTTCGAGCCTCGCCCAGTATTTTTCACGCTCGGTGTAATACTCTTTCTTCTCGGCAGCATGTATGCGGTTCTGCTTTATAGTTTCTCTTTTCAACTCTTCCTCCTTTCTCAGCCGGATCCGTCGGATAGTGATAATCTTCCGAATCCGAAAAAATGATTCTGCCAGTACGGTGTATAGATGGAGGAATACTTGATTGGATCGCCGCAGTGGATCATCTGTCCGTCACCTGCATAGATACCTACGTGTGTTACCGGATTCCCGGAGCTGTAGGTTCCCGTAAAAAAGATCAGATCTCCGGCTCTTGCTTCGGATGGATCGATGTGCTCGCACATATTGTATAAGCCCTGTGCCGTTGTCCTTGGTGTGTCATAATAACCACTGTTTTTCAGCGCATAACACACAAATCCCGAACAGTCGAAACTCGTTGACGGATCCGATCCTCCCCAAACATACGGGTAACCAAGATATCTCTCCGCTTCATTGATAAGTACTTCAGCATCTCCGCTAGCGCCAAGTGCATCAGTTGTTCCGTATAATGATCCGTTACCGTTTGAAAAATAAAAGAGCGGATTGTAATACTCTCCGCCCGCCATACACTCTAGATGTAAATGACTTCCCGTACTTGCTCCAGTATTGCCAGTCTTTCCGATCACCGTTCCGTGCTTTACCGTCTGCCCTGCACTTACATTCATACTCTGAAGATGCGCATATTTTGTTACATGCCCTCTGTCATCCTCGATCACGATATAATTGCCATAGCTGTCATCGTACTCCGCCGTGATCACCGTTCCGTCCTGTGCCGCATATACTTCCGTCCCTTCCGGTACTGCGATATCGATGCCGCGATGGAACTGTGTCTCTCCCGTGAACGGATTCTTTCGGTAACCGTAATAGCTTGATATCATGCTGTACCAATCCATATCCAGAGGCGTGTAGAACTGCTGCAGTGCTCCGTGGGTGTCCTTATATACATCATAAAGCGCCTCTGCATCCGCATTCCCGGCAAGTCGTTCAGCGACTACATCTTCCAGCGGTTTTCTCGTAAGTTCCACATCCAGGATCGTCACGGTATATTCCTCCTCATCCTCATACTCTTCCTTCTTTTGCTGTCCCGTCACGGGATCGGTAACGGTTCTGGTCTTTGTAACCGTTCTCGTTCTTGTTTCTGTTCTCGGCGTGAGTGTCAGCGTATACATATCGTTAAAAAGTGATTCAATCTCACTGTCCACATACGAAGCCACCACTTCCACATGAACCGCCGACAGGTAATTGATCAGCGTAAACGGATCATGGCCGATCTCATCCAGGTTATAGTTGTACTCGTCATATCCCGGATGATCGGTTTCGATCCTGTCGATCGTATTCTGCAGCACCACTTCCTTTTCAGCCAACGCCAGATCGCAGGCATCCAACTCAGCAGGCTCACTCTGATAGCTTCCTGCCATCGTGGTGGACATCCCTCCGCCGAACATTGCCGCGCAGCTGGAAAGCCCGCCCATGATCAGCATAAAGAACAGGCCGAGCAGTCCGATTACAACGATCGCGCCTTTATGCTTTGCCGCAAACTCTGCAATCTTTCTTGCCATATCGGTGGTTTTGTTTGCAGCTTTCTGTGCATATCCTGCCGCCTGTTTTGCCTGCGTTCCTTTCCTTACTGCCTTGGCATATTCCCGTTTTATCCGCTGTTTCTGAATCATCTTCTTAAACGGCTTGCCATTCATCTCCGGATGTTTTTCCAGATACTCCTGATAGCGGAAGTTTAGCTCAGCTTTAAACTGCTTCTTTTCCAGAACAGCCACCTTATTTCTTCTTCGTACATAAACACTTCTCTTTATATGTCCAACCTCTGCGATGACGTTTTCAGCGGCTTCCTCTGTTTTATGTGCAGCCTCTATTCCAGAATTTTCCTTTTCATTCTGCGAGATCTTTCCATGTACAAATCCCTGCGCTTCCTGCATTGCTTTTCTGCTTACTGCCGTGACCGGGTTGTCTTTTTTGGCTTTCCGCATTACCTTATTCACCTGAAGCTCATAAGTGGTTTCTCCGGTTTTTTCATTAAAATGACGGACAAGCTTATACTCTTTTTTCTGTTTCAGCTTACTCCTTGCCTTCTGCGTTTTTGTATTTGCTTTTTCCTCTTTTGACTTCATTTTATCGAGTCTGCCAATTCTTTCCCCATCAGGCTTTAATTCTTCCGACAGTTCACTGTTTGTCTGAAAGTTGCCCTCGGACTGTATGAATTCTTCTTTTATGCGTTTCCGGGTATCCCGCTTTCTATGTTTCCTCCTTACACGCATTTCTTCCCGGCGTGATACATTCTCCGTATCTTTATCATCATCTTCCTCATGTTTGCGGAAGAATTCCTGATCCGCCTGAATGCTCATTTCCTCTGCGGATTCCACCAGTTTATTCGTCCCCTCGTTTACCAGTTCATGCGTTTCGCAGGCAGCCTTTTTGTTGGCATAATTATCCTTAGTACCGGTTTTATGACTTTTACCTTTAACATCTGTGCGGATCCCGGGATCCGCCCTTCCTTTCTGAAATGCGCCGGCATCCGATTTGGTATCAAACACTTCCGTCTTTGATGATGCTGTTTTCGATACTGCCTGCGCTGCCGCTTTATTATTCTTTTTTGACATCGATGTCATCCTCCCTGCTTCTTATCTTCTTTCGGGTCATCATCTCCCTGCGGACGGGTATTCATTATCGCGTAGGTCTTTGTATCGGTCGGATATCTGTCAACAAACGGAATGACCACATCATTAAAAAGTATCAGCCCGCATCCGGATCCCGAGTTTGTTACATACTGCAGCTGCTTTTCCGAAAGTCCCAGCTTGTCCGCAAGTATCACCTGATCCTTTGCGTTCTGATTGAGAAGATATACGAAATCGCTGTTGCCCAGGATTCCCTCGATCTCCTCCGAGCGCAGGAAGTCTCCCACGTTCTGTGTAAGTCCCGTAGGGATACCGCCCCACTTTCTGAAACGCTTCCAGATCTCGACCGAATACTGCGCTGTCTGACGGTCTCTTAAAAGCAGGTGAAACTCATCACAGTAATAACGGGTAGCTACCTTGCGCTCACGGTTCTTTGAAACCCTGTTCCATACCGCATCCTGCACGATCAGCATTCCCAATTCCTTCAGCTGCTTGCCAAGATCCCTGATGTCAAAGCAGACAATACGGTTCTGTGAATCCACATTGGTCCTGTGATTGAAATAGTTCTGCGAACCATGCACATAAAGTACAAGGCTGTTTGCGATACGTACCGCCTTCTGTTTTGCATCAACTGCAAGATCATCCGACACTGCTTTATCCGGCTCATACTTTACAAGTGCGTTATACAGATCTTCCAGTATCGGCATATTCTCCGGTCTGGGATCCTTGAAATATTCATCATATATGCCTTCAATACAGCGGTCGATGATACCCTTTTCATCATTGGCAAGTCCTTTTTCACCGCCTGCGATCGCATCACAGAGTGTGATCAGAAAATCGGATTTCAGTTTCAGTGCTTCTCTGTCATTCTTATGCGATAACTGGATGTCCATTGGATTTAAGTAATCCTTTGAACTGCTCGCAAGCTTGACCACCTCACCGCCAAGCGCCTGTACCAGCGGATAATACTCACCCTCCGGATCACAGATCAGAATGTCATCCTTTGTAACGAGGAACGATCCTACAATCTCTCTTTTTGCCGAGAAAGATTTACCGGAACCGGGAGGACCGAGGATCACACCGTTGGGTGTTCTCAGTTTCTTACGATCTGCCAT
>JAEEPV010000157.1 GCA_016284975.1 Solobacterium sp. | reverse complement strand
GATTCCGCAACCGTTCTGAAACATGAATGCAACAGGGGAAAAGGCGCTGCCCTGAAGACTGGTTCCCGATATATTCGGGACCATTACGACAGCTGTATTATCGTGACTGCTGATGCAGACGGTCAGCATCTTCCGGATGACATTCTCCGGACTGCGGAATATGCGGATACCTGCCATGATTCCATGGTTCTGGGTGTACGAAGCTTCTGCCGGGAAGAGGTACCATTCAAATCCTATTATGGAAATCGGATCACGGAAATAGTATTCCGGTTATTTACCGGTGTGCATGTGCATGATACCCAGACTGGATTAAGATCGTTTCACAGTTCACAGATCGAAACCATGCTGAAAGTTCCTGGTGAGCGTTATGAATATGAAATGAATCAGCTTCTATGCTGTGTGAAGGAAAAGATACCCATCCGGGAAAACGTGATATCCACAGTCTATGAAGACAACAATTCCTGTTCTCATTTTCATCCGTTTCGGGATTCGTTTCTGATCTACAGGCAGATTCTGAAATTCGGGCTTTCCTCGATTGCCAGTTTTCTGGTTGATCTTTGTGTTTTTGAATTCTTCACCCTGTTTCTGGACGGTGAAAAAGGGCTGATTACCGCCAATATTCTGGCGCGTTTCATTTCCGGCGCCTTCAATTATGAATTGAATCGTCGGGCAGTTTTCCATGACGATAACAGGCGGAAAGAAAGTGCCGTGAAATACACAGCTCTTGCCCTGATGATTCTGGTATTCAATACCGGAATCCTCTATGTGCTTACACAGGGGCTGCATATGAATCACATTGCTGCAAAAGTTCTGACAGAGTTGATCCTGTTCATTTTTTCCTGGACGATGCAGCACCGATTTGTTTTCAAGACAGAACAGACAGGATGGTAAATTCATGAAAAACAATAGAGAGAAAAAAATGTTCTATGCTTTAGACTGTTTCCTGATCGCCGGTCTGTTGGCTTATACCCTTCTCGATACCTTTGTGATCAAACAGACGTACCAGACAGTAGAAGCCCATGTTGTATCTCAGGTCTCCGCAGCTGAAATTGCAGAGACTCCTTCATCCACGGATTCCTCTTCCGGAAGAAAGAGACATTCTTCCGAGAGCGGGGCTGTGAAAGGCTCCTCCTCTGGCAGAGGGAGTTCTTCGTCAGAAGACTCCGAAGTATCCGAATCGGTGGATCTTTCTTACCCTGACTCCTCATCTTATTCCGATGAAAATATTCAGATATCCATCAAGGAATATACCTGCAATGATACGCAGATTTATGTCGCAGATGTGCAGCTGTCGTCGATCGATTACCTTTATGCGGCGTTTGCACAGAATGCATATGGAAAGAATGTAACCGATGAAACAAGCTCGATTGCCCAGCAGAACAGTGCAATTCTGGCAATTAACGGAGACTATTACGGCGCCCGGAACAGTGGGTATGTTCTGCGCAACGGTACGCTTTACCGGGATACGGCTTCTTCCTCAGATCAGGAAGATCTTGTGATCAATGCGGATGGCAGCTTCTCGATTATCACGGAGGGAACAATCGATGCGTCCGACATTGCCTCTTCCGGTGCTCTCCAGGTCTTCTCGTTTGGGCCGGCACTGATCATCGACGGAGAGGTAAGCGTCAGCGTGTCAGATGAGGTGGGCAAGGCAAAGGCTTCCAATCCACGCACGGCAATCTGTGAAATCGAACCACTTCATTATCTCTTTGTGGTCGCAGATGGGCGTACAGATGAAAGTGAAGGTCTTTCTCTGTATGAACTCGCGCAGTTTCTGCAGGAAAACTTTGAAATAAAAACTGCCTACAATCTGGATGGAGGCGGATCTTCCACTATGGTTTTTAATGACCAACTCGTTAACAATCCGACAACCAGCGGCAGCCGTATATCTGAAAGGAGTGTAAGTGATGTTATCTGTATTGGATATTAAGGAAAACAGACCGTTTCTGATCTGGCTCGGAATTTCCCTGTTCTGTATCCTGTTCGCAGTCATCTATGAGATGTTCAGCTTCGGGGTATACTCCATGCCTATGATTCTGATGTTTCTGTATCCTCTTCTTCTTGGTGCATTGCCCTGCCTGATTTTCCATCGAAGTACCGGACGTTTCTGGAATGATGGAATACTGCTGTTGACAGGCGGAAGTCTTCTGGCTGGTGTGCTGGAAATCTACGGGACATCCAGTTCCCTGGCAGATATGATCTGGTGGCTGGGCATTGTCTTTCTGATTCTGGAACTGATTACCTCTGTTCTGAAAACAAAACGTTAAAGCATGAAACTAAAATCGGTAAAGGAAGAGATGAAACATTAAGAACCTGGAAGGGGCTGTAACGCATAAAACTAGCCCGAAAAAGAAAAGCGTCTAACCCAATTAAGGGCATAATCCTGCAAGGTCACCTTTATTTATTGGCTGCTACAACGATCCTCTACTTTCCGTAGAGTGTGATAATGGCAGAGAAGCCGTATCATCTTTTCGGAGGTGAAATATATATGGCTATATGCATATAAAATGCGGGTCATCTGGCATCAATCGTAGCACCCGCATTTCTTTTTTTTGATCATTCTGGAAACTTTCGGACTTCTATGCATGACAAGGGGTCCAGCTTACAACGATTTCCGTAATTGAGAAAGGTTCATACTGCTTTATAGAGTAACTCCGAATATTTGCATGTATTGTTCCTTCGAAATCATATAATATTCACATCTTCCATTAACCAGAACAACTTGACTATATGGATAAGGGCATAATCCCTTGACAACACCATAAAATATTCTCCCATTCCCCTTGTGACGCAGAACGTCTCCAATCATTCGCTCCTTACCATTTTTGTAATCGCTTCGGAGCACATCATATGCATGTACTATTTCTCTGCCACCCGCCACTTTTTTCAATTGTTCTTCCGTTAGATTTTCTTCGCTTAATTCAGTTTTAATTGTCT
>JAEEPV010000156.1 GCA_016284975.1 Solobacterium sp. | reverse complement strand
CTTCCATGCCGGCAATAAACGGAGTGTGAACATGAACGATATCAAAGTCCGTCATATTCAGGTGCTTGCGGTAATGCTCATCGATGATCGGCGCTCCGACATTGTATTGCGGCTGATGCGGAAGCGGAGCGCAGTAATAGTCAATCACTTCAAATGGAAAACGGCCGCGATAACCCATCCTGGTTAAGGGGACTACTGCAGTGCACTGATTCCCGGTTCTTGCGATGTGATCGCAGTAACTGTAAACAACTCTGCCGACGCCGTCTACGACAGGCAAAAAACTGTCAGAGAATTCTCCGATTTTCATATGGAACTTCCTCCGTGATAAGGGCGTCCGCCGCAATTCAAAAGCCGCGCCAAAAACGTCGGGGCTTCATATCGAAAAGGACGATCGTCCGTCTGTGGTTAAAACGCAGCACTGTACAGACTGCAGTGCTTTTTTTCTTTTTGCTCAGTTGATGGCTTCTTCCAGCTTGGATTTGAACCAGGCGGTGCGGTTGTCCATCTGCTCGAGCATCTCGATCAGCTCGCGGTCATGACGCGTGTTCAGCTTGAACACATACCGCTTCACGTACTTCTTCTGATAATCCAGGTTGTAATCTGCACGCTTTTTCTTTGCACGTTTCGAAAGTTTCTGACTCATTTCAACATCCTCCTCAATGATTGGTACACCAATCATTATAAGGGATGATGAAAAATCGTGCAAGTGTTTTAATTAATTTTTTTAAGGATTTTTAAAATAGAAAAAGCCGATCCCGAAGGACCGGCTCCATAAGATGAATCAGGATCTTGAATGTGCTGCTTTGCTCTGGATCTCGGCGATCGCTGCTTTCTGGTTCAGGATGACCGGGATGACGATCGGATTGCGGTTCGTCTTCTGGAACAGGAATGGTTCCAGGGAAGAGCGGATGCAGTTTTTCAATTCGCCGAAGGTTGTCCGCTGCTGCATCTTTTTCTTAAGTGCGTTGTATACGACCAGCTCCGCTTCTTTCAGGAGTGTCTGCGACTCTTTGATGTAAACAAATCCGCGGGAAACGATATTCGGCCGGCAGAGGATCTTGTTGTAGCGGCTGTCAATCGTGACGATGACTGCGACAAGACCGGAATCCGCAAGGATCTGACGGTCTTTGATTACACTGGTAGACAGACCGCTCGCATCGTTTCCGTCGACATAGATCGCATCGGTCTGAATACGCTCATTGGCGATAAAGCAGGTTTCATCCCGCATGACAACAATATCGCCATTGGAACAGATAATGCAGTTTTCCTCCGGCACACCGGTTTCCTGCGCAGTAGCGGAATGCTGGACCAGCATTTTGTATTCCCCGTGATTGGGCATGAAGTACTTCGGCTTGATCAGATTCAGCATCAGTTTCTGCTCTTCCTTCGGCGCATGTCCGGTGGTATGGAAACTGGTCAGCGGAGAGTCGGTAATGACATTTGCGCCAACTCTGGTCAGCTGGTTGATGACGGCACTGACACTGACGCCGTTTCCCGGAATCGGGTTGGAAGAGAACAGTACGGTATCGCCCGGAATGATATGCAGATAACGGTGGGTGCCGTTTGCGATCCGGGAAAGGGCAGCCATCGGTTCACCCTGGGATCCGGTACAGACGATGCAGATCCGGTTGGCAGGCAGTGTATTCAGATCGTTTCCGGTGATAAAACTGCTGTCATCGATTTTGATGACACCGATCTTTCGCCCGATCTCAAGCACGTTTTCCATCGAACGTCCAAATACCGCGACTTTCCGATCACAGGCTACCGCAGCCATCAGGATCTGGTTGAGACGATTGACGTTGGATGCGAAGGTGGAAACCAGCAGCCTTCCCGGCGTACGGCGGATCGCTTCGATAATGGAATTGGCGACCTGCTTTTCCGAAACGGAGAATCCGGGAACGCTAGAGTTGGTGGAATCCGACAGCAGCAGGGTGACACCGACCTGTCCGATATAAGCCATTTTCTGATAGTCACTGTTGGTGCCGACCGGAGTCAGATCAAACTTGAAGTCACCGGTTTCCACGATGCGTCCGTTTGGTGTGTTGACCAGAACGCCGAGGGAATCCGGAATCGAGTGTACGGTATCGAAGAAGCCGACACTGAAGTGTTCGGTTTTGATCCGGCTGTCACCGTTGATCTCAATGATCTTGCAGGCTTTGGAAAGGTGGTGTTCTTCCAGTTTCTTTTCGATCAGCGCTTTCGCAAACCGCGGGGCGTAGATCTGTTTCAGATGAACGGAACGCAGAAAAAACGGAATGCCGCCGATATGGTCTTCATGTCCGTGGGTAATGATCAGCGCCTTGATCTTGGACTGGTTGCGGGCAAGATAGGTATAGTCGGGAATGACATAGTCGATGCCCAGAAGTTCATCTTCCGGGAACAGGACACCGCAGTCGATGATGATGATCTCATCCTCGTGCTCGATGCAGTACATATTCTTGCCGATCTCACCTAAACCGCCCATCGCATAGATCAGCGTATCGGTTTTATGATTAATTTCATTCTGGCTGTAATCCGGTGCCTGAACGCGTGAATGACGTACAGGCCGCTCGGTCTCACTGCCGGCAGCTTTCTTATTCATATATTATTAACCTCTGTTTCATGGGTGATGCTTTTGTTTTCACACGCATTATAGCATCTTTCGAATAAAAGAAAATGAAAATGCGCCGGAATTTTCCGACGCAGTCCGAGTTCTGCTGAAACCGTCTGTAAAATCAGATCACGAGCGCTCCCGGGACTTCCGGTTTCGGGTTGGCCGGGTCGATGTGATCATAGAAAAGGACACCGTTGAAATGATCCAGCTCATGCTGGAGAACGATCGCAAAGTAACCGCGGGCCCGAATCGTGACCTCCTGATCACTCAGCAGATCGTAGCCTTTTACCGTCACTCTTGCGTTGCGTACGACATAGCCTTCATGTTCCTCCGGTACGGACAGACAGCCTTCTCCGTTTTCAAGATATGCCTTCTGAACGGAACGGGAGGTGATGCGTGGATTTGCAAGCATGTAGGCATAGGTGACCTCCTGGTCGTTCTTGTCGATCTCGTGAACAACAACCGCGGTCAGCTGTTTCGGAATGCCGATCTGAATGGCGGAAATGCCGACTGCCGGACGCAGATTCAATTCCTTTGCCTTTTCCTCATCAGTGCTGTCGAGCACATACTGGTACATTTCCTTCAGGATCGTCTTGTCTTCTTCCGAAAGGGGAAGTGTGACCGGAACACTTTTCCGGCGGACCGAAGGATCGGTATCTTTTACGATTGTATCGTTGTTAATCATCATAATACTCACCTGATTTCCTTTGCCTATTGTAACAAAGAACCGCAGCTTTTCCCATTGCACGCTCTTCTTCCCATACGCAAGGCTGTGCTAGAATCATCTTCAGATGACTGCGATGAATCTTACCGAACAACAGTCTGCCAGGGAAACGAAGCCGGTCAAACGGCGGTTTTTCCTGCGGATGCCGAAATATGCGGATCGTGCAGTGTTTTTCAGTGTGATCGTTCTGGCGGTTTACGGTCTCCTTATGATCGCAAGTTCCTCGATGGGACTGACGGTCGGAAGGCCGATGCGCCTGGCACTGATCCTGATCAAGCAGATCGTTTTCATCGCGGGTGGTTATTATGTCATGGTGCGTCTTGCCAACCGGTTCACGCTTGCCTTTCTGAAAAGCTCGCATTTTCCGACCTGGGCGATAGCGATCATCGGTCTGCTTCTGGCGTGTCTTGCCTTCCCGGCAGCCGGCGGTGCCCGGGCGTGGATACGTCTGCCGATCTCCGGTATGGACATTTCCATTCAGCCTTCTGAATTCGCCAAGGTCATGGTCATCCTGATCGTTGCGGCATACTGCGGCGATGTGAAACGCATTTTCCGTACAAATACCGACATGATCAAACGACCGCTGATCTTTATCGGAATTTATATTGCCGTCGTTATGATCCTGCAGTCGGACATGGGAAGCGCGGTTGTAATCTTTCTGATCTTTGCGGCATGTTCACTGATTCCCCAGCATCCGCAGATGCAGCTGTTCCAGCGGGGAATGCGTCTGTTTCTGACCGCGATCGCGGTATTTGCAGTCTTTCTGATTTCTCCGTATGGAGAATCGCTGATCCGGAACCTTCCGCTCAAGCCATATCAGATCAACCGTTTTCTGTCTTCCATCAATCCGTTCTATGACATGTACGATACCGGCTTCCAGCTGGTAAACGGCCTCGTCAGTTTCGCGACGGGCGGCTGGTTCGGACTTGGTTATGGAAACAGCGTACGGAAATACACGCAGTTCCCGGCGGCCAATACCGACTTTATTCTTGCAATCGTTGTGGAAGAGATGGGAATCATGGGATTCCTGATTATATTTATTCCATACATGATCATTATCGTTCAGCTGTTCCGCTATGCGCTGAAGATACAGAGTGAACAGGCGCGGATCATTCTCGTCGGTACGGCCATTTATCTGATGATTCATTGTTTCTTTAATATCGGCGGGGTTACCGGAATGATTCCCCTGACGGGCGTTCCGCTGCTCATGATTTCTTCCGGCGGTTCCTCCACACTTGCGTTCATGGCGGCGGTCGGACTTGCACAGGCGGTGATTGATCAGTACCGGAAGGGGCTGATCCAATGAGGATCATCGCCGGAACATTCCGCAGCCGCAGGATCGAATCACCTGCCGGCCGCAATACCAGACCGACTCTCGATAAAGTAAGGGAGGCAGTGTTTTCGTCCCTCGGCGGCTTCTTTGACGGCGGGGCGGTACTGGATCTTTATGCCGGCAGCGGTGCGATCGGATTTGAAGCACTCAGCCGGGGAATGGATCAGGCGGTCTTTGCGGACAGTGACCGCAATGCCGTCAGTGTGATCCGCAGAAATGCCGAAGCACTGGATGTGACGGATCAATGCGTGATCTATCCGATGAAGGCGGAAAAGGTGCTGTCGCTTCTGGTGAACGAAAGCAGGCAGTTTGATCTGGTCTATCTCGACCCGCCATACCGGCGTCAGGAGAATGAACGGATCGCTGAGCGGCTGTCGAGCGAAGGGCTTTTGAAACCGGATGCGGTCGTCGTAATGGAATCGCTGAAGGAGGAACAGTTTTCGGAAACGATCGGCCGTCTGAACCGGTATAAGGAAGCTGTTTATGGCATCAGCCGGATCAGTTACTATAAAATGACCGAAGAGTGATAAAAAACGCGTATCACTTTCTGCAGTCAATTCTTTGCTGAATAGCTGAAAACCGCATAAATAAGCGGATTTCAGCTGTTTTTATTTTTTAGCACACTCCTATTGACAGTGCTAAAACGAGAGGCTATACTGTTAGCAGTCACAGAGTGTGATTGCTAAAAGGAGGTGAGCGGGGAATGCTGACGCCAAGACGAATCGAAATATTCAAAGCGATCGTTGACGAGTATATCAAGACAGCTGATCCGGTTGGATCCAAAACACTGCAGACAAAATACAAACTACCGTATTCATCCGCTACAATCCGAAATGATATGCAGGTTCTGGAGGAGATGGGGTATCTGGAAAAAACACATACTTCATCCGGACGAATCCCGTCCACACAGGGTTACAAGTTCTACTGTGAGAATCTCTTGAAGAACGCTTCTGTGGATAAAAAGATGGAAGTTGCGATCCGGAATGCCTTCGAGGTTTCAAATCTGAATATCTCCGAGGCAGTGGAGCACAGCTGCCGCATCCTGTCGGAAATGACGAACATGACGACCGGTGCGATCGGGCCGGACAGTTCGGCACAGCGGCTGAAACACCTGAAGCTGTTTCCAATCGATGAGCGGAATGCGGTCGTGGTCATGATTACCGATACCGGCCATACCGAAACGAAAAGCTTCCGGTTTGAGGAAGATGTGCCGTTCAAGGATCTGGAAACCTGCACGGATATTCTGAATAAGCATCTGAACAATGTGCCGATCACAGAACTTCCGGAAAAGATGGAAGAACTGAAGCCGGAACTTGCATCAGTTGTACAGCGTCATGATCTGCTGTTTACGGCATTCGTACAGGCATTCGTACGGTTTGCTTCTGAAAATGTATACTTCAGCGGCAAAGACAGGATGCTGTACCAGCCGGAGTTTGAAGATATCAACAAGCTGAAGGAGCTGATGATGATGCTGGATGACTCAACGGTCTGGAGAAGACTTGGATCCAGTGAGCATGCGGTTGTCACGACAACCAAGGGCGCTGAGCTTACCTGGGTAAACGATGTTGCGATCGTACGCAGCACATTCCGGGTCAATGACGGTGAGAGCGGCCAGCTGATGGTAGTCGGACCGAGCAGAATGAACTATGAACAGATCGTCGGAATGCTGGATTACGTAGCACAGATGATCGAGAAGATGTATCGAAAAACAGGCGGAGGGCGAACATGAATGAAGAAACGATAAAGGAAACGAAAGAAATTCCTGAAACAGAGGCG
>JAEEPV010000155.1 GCA_016284975.1 Solobacterium sp. | reverse complement strand
CCAGAGCTCATCGCTTTGTCAATCGTTACAGGCACCTACCTGTGGAAACGACATATGATCTTCAGTGTACTGATCGGAACCATCACTTACATGATTCTGGTTCAGAGGGTGTTCTGAAAAGTACCGGCTGCGAAATTGAGATTTATATGAGAAGTGCTACAGTTCATTCAGCCGTTTGAGGATTTCCGTTTACTTTGGCGAGGTAGCGTCGGATTGTACTTATCATCTTTTTGTTTTGGAAGTTTGCCTCAACCTCATCCATATCAACGGTTCGACCGGAAAGGATCCCCTGAATCAGCACCTCTGCGTACATTACCTCCCGGGTCACAGGGTCCTTCAGGTAAGTCAGAAGGTCAATATTCATTTTTTCGTTGATCCCTTCGATCATACCCGTAAAAAAAGTAGAGTCTTCGCCGAAAAGCTTTCCTATTCTTTCGATATACTGAAAGCCGGTAATAACATCCTCAACGCTCATAAGTCTGCGCTCCGGTGCCGCAAGACTTCCTCCGTTGAGCAGTTTGTCCACAGTAGTGTTTAATATATCGCAAAGGTCAAGAAGAATACCGGTGTCGGGAAGTGTGTCGCCGTTCTCCCATTTGGAAACAGCCTGAAAAGAAATGTTCAGTTTCTGCGCAAGATCTTTCTGTGTCATGCCTGCTGCCTTCCGCAAATGCTGGATATACTGTCCGATTTTCAATGTGTCCATATTTCGCTCCTTAATGATTCATTATCTTTTGGTCTGCAATTACATGATAATGCAGGAGAAACGATTCGCAGATAACGTGAAATTAGAGATAATTCTATTTCAGGTAGAATACCTCTTTCCCATAAATATGTCTGCCCTTATGAGCGGCATTGCGGTATTAAAACCATGCGGAACTTAAAAAAAGAAACTGAATTCTCAGTCTCTTCGTTTTTTGTGACAACCTGCCATCCGGACGATAAGCCGGATGCGGATTATATCTGCTCGTCAATTTCTTTCAGCCGTTCGATCCATTTTCGGATACAGCCATTCTCCAGAAACTCCTGATACACTCCTTCCACGAAACGGTCCGCCCGTAGAATTCCCACCAGCAGAGCCATCACACCCTGTTCGTTCCAATCCGAGACATCTGCCGCTTCCATTTCATTTTTACTCCAGTGGATACCGTTCTTCTCAAGAATCTCCTGATATCGGTTCAGTTCCAGATGCGGGCAGCGGTCAACGATCCGGTATACTTCCCGCATGATGCCTTCTCCTGTCTCGTCATACACAAGAAAACCAAACGGGGAAACGAACGGATCCTTTGTTTTCCCGCTTACCCATTCAGCATGTTTTTCTCCGTTTAAAGCCGGCAGATACGCAGCCAGTTTTTCGTACATACGCTTCCCGCCTTTCACTGTCCGGGTGTAATGTTTCTCACTTACCGACTTTCTCTCCGTTGAGAAGCACTACATTCATTCTGGAGACTTCGACATCCGCCCAGACCTGTTCGATGATATACGGCTCAGACTTCAGATATTCCTTCAGCGCATCTTCCGATTCAAAGTCGATCACCAGCGCGGAGCCTTTCATTTTTCCTTCTTCATCCAGAAGTCCTCCGGCACAGAGAATTTTTCCTTTGATCTTCTGAAGATTTTCCAGGTGCTGTGCGCGCACCGCAAGCCGTTTCTCCAGCATGTTCCTGCCATCCAGAGCACGAATCATATACTGCATCACTGTTCCTCCCAAGATTCCATTATCGTTATCTTTTAATACGATGCTTTCTTTCTGTAATTATACCTGTTCTATTCGGTATACAAAAAAACCGCCGTCTTCTGTTGAAAACCGCGGTTCTGTTTTGAATCTTAACCGATCAGAACGATTACTGATCTCTGCCTTCCTTGTAGGCAACTCTTACGGTATTTGCCGCGAAGCAGATCAGCAGAGAAATGATGATCGAGAGAATCAGTGAGATAACGCTGGAAGTAGTGACACCTGAGGAAGTGAAGTTCCTGACGTTGCTGTAAATAGAAGAAACCAGTGTAATGATCGCAAGAACAAGTGCGGTCATCGCATGCTTGCCATTCTTGGATGCAGCGACGGAGAAGCCACCCTGAACGATTGTGAAGATTCCGCCGATAATCAGAGCGATGCTGCCGACGATCAATACTCCGGCTGCAGTCTGATAATCCGGATTGGTCTGCATTTCAGGCATGTTCTGTGCTGCGTATCCGGAACCGAATACTGCAAGAAGTCCAAGAATCAGGACGAAAATGCCTTCGATAATCGATAAGATACCTGCTACTTTTAAAATTTTCTTAGCTGTTGATAACTCCATAAGTTTACCCCCTTTTCAGCTACTGCAGGAATGCTTCCTGCCTATGGGTGATATTATACCTGTATTTCAGTATTTGTCAGTACTTAGTCCTGATTTGTAGGACGTTTCAGATGCAGCGGCAGCCCTGAAAACACATAACATTCATACAGTTTTTCAAATGATTATTATCCTGCAATATTAAATACAGAATAATGTGTTACCCGGCAGAAATGAAAACGAATCTTTGTTTTGACTGTGACCGGTTTTGCTTTGTGAAGTATTTAATACCAATTATAATTATTTGTACCTTAAATAAGAGGAATCGCTATGGATTTTGTCAGTAAGTTTTACCTTATAACATTTCTGGTCTCGTTTATTCTGACGATCATTTATGCATTCCACTGGCATAAGCATTTTGAAACATCCCTGACACTGGTTTTTTTTCTGATTCCGATTGTCAATCTCGGATATGTCTTTCTATCCTTTTCCCAAAACCTGCAGACTGCCGTCATCTCCATGAAACAGATCTTTCTCGGCGGATGTTTTCTGATTTATTTCCTCACCCTGAGCATCTTCAGTCTGTGTAATATTCCCGTCAAACGGACCGGACGCATCATCGGTTTGACCGTTTTTGCGTTCTGTTATGCCATGGTTCTCACGGCCGGATACAAGCCGTATTTCTATAAGAATCTTTCCTTTTCGATCGTTGACGGCCATGGGGTTCTCTACCGGGAATACGGCCCCGCCCATACCTTCTTCTACATTACCGTTCTGATCTGTTTCCTGCTTGGTCTCGGAACGATCATTTATGCCTATTTCAGAAAGAAGCAGGTATCCCGAAAGATCCTGCTGCTTCTGTTCCTGCCGGAACTGGTTACCGTGATCTGTTATTTTGGAAAACAGTTTATCCGCTCGGACATTGAGTTTGTTCCATTGGGCTATGTGTTTGCCCAGATCATGTATCTGGCGATCATCCGCCGTATAAGTCTGTACGATGTCAGCGATACTGCAACCGACTCTCTGCTGCAGGCGGAATCCACCGGTTTTGTCTCCTTTGATCGCAAAGGGAATTATATCGGCAGTAACACTGCTGCCCAGAAGGCATTTCCGGAGCTGCTGGAACTCACGGTAGACCTGCCGGTCAACCGGAACAGGCTGATCTCCGATCTGTTTCTCAGTCATCTGGAGGAATTCCGGAAAAAGCAGGAAGCACTCCCGAAAAAATCTGAGCCGAAGAAAGATCTGGAACAGATCATTGATGCCCCGGATGAACCTGTTAAAAAGACCGAGCCGGAAGCCGATGATGTGTTCTACTACCAGCGGAATGAGGAGTCTCCCATCTACGCCATCAATATTCAGAATCTGTACGACGGTTACAGCAATACCGGATATCAGTTCATGATTCAGGATGATACCCGGAACCAGAAATATCAGGCAGACCTTGAATCGGAAGTTGCGAAAAAGACTGCGAATCTGGTTGCGATGCATAACCGGCTGATTCTATCCATGGCTACCATGGTTGAAAGCCGTGACAATTCCACCGGCGGCCATATCAAGCGTACCAGTGAAGGTGTACGCATCCTGATCGAGGAGATGCGGAAAGATCCTTCCTTCCGGATGCCCGATAAATTCTGCAATGATCTGATCAAAGCCGCTCCGATGCATGACCTCGGAAAGATTGCGGTTGATGATGCGATCCTGAGAAAACCCGGACGCTTCACACCGGAAGAATTCGAGAAAATGAAAGTACATGCGGCAGAAGGTGCCCGCATCGTACATGAGATTCTGAAGGATACCGATGATGATGAATTCCGCCGGCTGGCAGAAAACGTCGCACACTATCACCATGAGCGCATGGATGGCAGCGGCTATCCGGAAGGCCTTAAAGGAGACGCGATTCCCCTTGAGGCAAGGATCATGGCAATCGCAGATGTCTATGATGCACTCGTAAGCAAACGCGTGTACAAAGAAGCCATGTCATTTGAAAAAGCGAATGATATCATGATGGAAGGAATGGGGCCGCACTTTGATCCTGCTCTGAAACAGTATTATGTCAGTGCCCGTCCAAAGCTTGAAGCATACTATCGTTCACTCGACTGATTTACGGCCTCGGAAGAAGATATGTTATGGATAAACCCATTTTTATATGGCGATCGGCCTGCCGGCTTCCGGCAAATCAACCTACTTTTCAAAACTGAACGATCTGGAAACGGTCTGCGGTGATACGATCCGCAGGGAATTTTTCGGGGATGAAGGCATACAGCTCTCTGATGAGTTTCTGACTGCCAGGGGATATGATCTTTCTTCTTTGACCAGCCGCCAGAAAGAACAGCTCTGCAACAAACTGGTCTGGGATGAGGCGAAAGAGAAAGCTCTGAGGTTTCTGAAGGAAGGCAGGAATGTCGCCTATGACGGAATCCATCTGAGAAGGGAGATCCGGAAAAACGTAATCGCCAGCTTCTCTCCCTATGCGTTAATCCATGGACTTTATTTCGTGACGCCGCTTGAATTATGTATTGCGCGTGACCGTAAACGAAATCGTACGATCGGTGAAGCACGCATTTGCGAGCTGAGCCGCTTTATGGAAACCCCTTCCCTGGAAGAAGGCTTCGATCGTCTTGAAACCATTGACCAGTATGGTCAGCGTGTTTCCCTGAATACCCGCTGAGACGTACGGTCCGTTCGTTGTGTTACAAAAGCTTCATCATTCAAATTCATAAGGAGGATACAAACTATGAAAAAGATTACCGTTGCGCTGTTATCCGCAGTCCTGCTGCTGGCCTGTGCCAGACCCCAGGCAACGGAGCCGCCGGCAGAAACCAGAGAGCCTGCTCCGGTACAGGAAACCGAAGCACCGGAAACACCGGTCATTGCATCAAAGACCCTTCCGGAACTGCTTCAGGGAACCTGGAAACTGCTTCCGAAGGGAGAACTGTATTCAAATGAAACGACCGGCATTACGGTTACATTTGAAGATAATAAAATGACGGTCAAAGATATGATTCGAAACAGTGATTCCGTTTCGGAGGTCACCTTCGGGGATATCTATGATATTGGAGAAAACAACCTCACAAAGATTACGATCGATCCAAAGGAAGCACATCCGGCAAAAGCTTCGGAAGCGGAAGTTCTCGCCTATCCGATCGATTTTCAGGTCCTGTATGCCAATCACTATCAGACAGAGATCCTGGCACTGCGGGAACTTGGCAACGGGATGTCCTATTTCGGCGCAGATCAGCTGAACATCGATTTTCAGGATCAGCAGTTCTTCTGGATTTTTATCCGGGAACCGGAAGTACTCGATGAACCGATGGAAGAGCTGACGAAGGACGAAACCTTCTATGCCTTCTGCTGGCTTCGGGATAAAGATACGATCTCACTGCAGAAAGTGGATACGGAATCCTTTGACGCACCGATGTATGAAGAAGTTACAACTGCACTGAAACTGATTCCGGATTATACGGCACACCGGTTTGCACTCCACTATCCGGTCGCAGAAGAAATCCAGTGGCGCATCCTGCCGAATTCGAATATGACAACCGGCAGTCTTTCCCCTTACCTTGTTCGTGTCACAACCGATAAGGAAGGAACCGTCACAGTGCTCGACTACATGGATTACCTCGGGTATGGATCTTATGAGGCAACCGAAAGCTCCATGTTCCGATATGGTGAACTTCTGCCGAACGACGACAAGAATACTGTCTTCGCCTACAAGCCCGGTGACATTCTTACCAATGAAAATGATCTGGTCTATGCGGATACCGGGAATAAGAACAGTGTCGAAGTGATCTTCTTTACCCGGCATAACCTCGAAAACTTCCGGATTCTTTCTCTGACCTATACCGAGGAAGGTGCTGGCGGCGTTCCGGTATTTGACGCGAAAGAAGTATTCCGGACAGACCGCTTCTATCCGGAGCACCCGATCAGCGCAAAGCTGAACTTTATCGGCTCGATTCCAAACAACGGCATCTGCTATACGGAATCTGACGGAACCGAAAAATACTATGCCCTTTCCCAAAGCGGAATGGACGGTTCCTATGTACTGGAAGAAATTGCTATCAATAAAGGGTGAAAAAACGAATTAAATAAAACACAGACAGGAAATGCCTCGGTATCTCACCTGATATCAGGCATTTTTTTGAATATCATTTACCACGATGCGCAGACTTCACAAAACAAAAGAAGACCAAGGCATTCCTCTGTCCTGAGAAGAAATGCTCAGCCCTCTTTTTGTAATCCTTTGTTACGACTATTCCGAATTATCAGGGTCTTTTCGGCAGAATATCCTCATTATGCCCCGGTTCATCCTTACCGGAATCCGGTCTTTTATACCAGTCTATCCAGAGCATGGTATCCTTGCCATTCAAAGGAATAATCCTTTCTACCGTGAAACCACCATTAATCTGTTCCAGTTCCTCATCCGTCAGTTTGATTTTTACGGCTTCCATGATACTTCCTCCTTCCGTTTACACTTATATATACGCCGCACTTCTGCTTTATCCATTCTTTCTTTTGAAAATATTTCAATTTACAGGTCAGTTTTTGAAAACTGTTTCTGTAAATAGTGTTGACATTTTACAGATGATTCATTACTATAATCCCATCAGAGCAAGGGTGCCCCGATCAATGGGTGTTTCTTGCTCTTTCTTTTTTTGGGGATAGGAGGGTTATCGATATGGGCAAATACTCAAAAGAAGACATCATCAAGTTTGTTGAGGAAGGTGATGTTGAATTCATCCGCATGCAGTTTACAGACGTTTTCGGAAGACTGAAGAATGTCGCGATTACCGCTTCTCAGATCCAAAAGGCCGTCAATAACGAAATCATGATTGACGGAAGCTCCATTGAAGGATTCGTTCGGATCAATGAGTCGGATATGTATCTCCATCCGGATCTTGATTCCTATACCACCCTTCCATGGCGTCCGCAGCAGGGAAAAGTTGCACGCATGATCTGTGATGTATATCTTCCGGATGGAACTCCGTTTGAAGGTGATCCGCGCAGCACCCTGAAGAAGGTGCTGAAGATTGCGGAAGAAAAGGGATATTCCTTCAACGTCGGTCCGGAATGTGAATTCTTCCTGTTTGAAACCGATGATAAGGGCCTGCCGACAACGCAGACAAATGATGATGCCGGATATTTCGATCTTGACCCGCTGGATCACGGCGGATCGACCAGACGCGAGATCTGCATGATGCTGGAGAAGATGGGTTATGAAGTAGAAGCCAGCCACCATGAGGTTGCCCGTGGCCAGCATGAAATCGATTTCAAGTATGCGGATGCGCTGAAGACCGCAGACAATGTCATGACCTTCAAGTTTGCCGTCAAGACAATCGCACAGAAGAACGGTCTCCATGCGACCTTCATGCCGAAGCCGATCTTCGGAATCAACGGCAGCGGCATGCATACAAATATGTCGCTGTTCCGGGATGGAAAGAATGTATTTGCAGATCCGTCTGATCCGCTGGGGCTGTCAAAAGAAGCATATTCCTTTATTGCCGGTATCCTTGCGCATATCGAATCCATGACCGCGATCACCAATCCGCTTGTAAACAGCTATAAGCGGCTGGTACCCGGGTATGAAGCTCCCTGTTATCTTTCCTGGTCCGCCAGCAACCGTTCTGCTCTGATCCGGATTCCTGCCGCGAGAGGCCAGGGAACCCGCGTTGAACTCCGCTGCCCGGACCCTTCCTGCAACCCGTATCTTGAACTGGCTGTCTGCCTGATGGCAGGACTGGACGGAATTGAAAAAGGTCTTGTACCGCCGGAAGAAATTCTGGATAACATCTTTGCCATGAGTGAAGAAGAACGCAAGGCAAAGAATATCAAGAGTCTTCCTTCCTCCCTGAAAGAAGCCCTGGACAAAATGCTGGAAGACGAGCTGGTATGCAACACGCTGGGGAAGCATATTATCACTCAGTACACAGAAGGCAAGTATGCGGAATGGGATGAATACCGTACCGCGGTCAGTGACTGGGAAGTTAGCAAATACCTGATGATGTACTGATAAGGTCCTCCTTATGGCAAAGATTACGGTTTGCTTTTCACGCATCGACACAGCCGAACAGATTGCCGGAATACTGAGGGACAGCGGCTATGAAATAGCCCGTGTATGTACCTCCGGTGACGAAGTGATTCGTACCTACAGCACATATCAGGATGGAATTCTTGTCAGCGGCTATCGTCTGAACGACCGGCTGCTGGAAAGCTTCGCGGAAGACCTGAATGACAATATTGAGATCCTGTGTCTGGCAAAGCCGGAACAGCTGAATCAGATTGCCTCCAAACGGATCTTCCGTCTGCCGCTGCCTTCCAGCCGGCCGGTTATCCAGGCAGCAGTCGAGATGATGATCCAGCTTCATTATCAGAAACTGCCCAGCCGGGAACCGAAGACCAGTGAGCTGATCACAAAGGCCAAGGAATACCTTATCGAGACGAAAGGATTCACGGAACCGCAGGCGCATCGCTTCATGCAGCGGCAAAGCATGCGGTTCGGGATCCGGATGGAACTTGTCGCAAAAAGAATTCTGGAAAACAGGGAACTTTAAAAAACAGAGATCCGGCTGAACAGGCCGTGTTTCTGTTTTTACTGCACTGGTTTCCGGAAAGAGAGGAACCTGAACATGATGAATTCAGAAAGATTCGCATTGCCTGCTGAGCACGATGCCTGCGGGATCGGTGCGGTCGTAAATATCAGCGGTGAAGCCGATCATACCGTTCTGGATGAAGCCCTGACGATCGTCGAGAAACTGGACCATCGTGCAGGCAGAGATGCCAGCGGTAAAGTTGGAGACGGTGTTGGTATTCTCCTTCAGATCTCACACCGCTTTTTCGTGAAAGCAGCTGAGAAAGAAGGCATCACGCTGAATGGAAGCCGGGAATATGCCGTCGGCATGTTTTTCCTACCCCAGAACCGTGTTGAGCGGGTCATTTCACAGCGCATGTTTGAAGTGATCAGCCAGAAAAACGGACTGAAGGTACTCGGCTGGCGGGAGGTTCCCTGCCACAGTGAGATCCTTGGCGAGAGGGCACTGACCAATATGCCCAGGATCATGCAGGTCTTCGTAGAGAAGCCTGCGGATGTACCGAAGGGACTTGCGTTTGACCGGCTGCTTTATATTTCACGCAGAGAGTTTGAACAGGGAAACAACAATACCTATGTCGTTTCCCTTTCCTCCCGGACCATTGTCTATAAAGGCATGTTTCTCGTAACACAGCTGCGTGACTTTTATGAAGACCTGCAGGATCCGGATTTTGAAACTGCGATTGCAGTAGTCCATTCCCGGTTTTCCACCAAT
>JAEEPV010000154.1 GCA_016284975.1 Solobacterium sp. | reverse complement strand
TGTAGACCTTGACCACTTCATTGACTCCCGGCGGCAGCTCATGATCATCCTTGCGCTTGAAGACTCTTACGCTGTGGACGATACCGGCACCGCCGTGCGGTACTTTCAGAGAGTTGTCACGTACTTCGCGGCTCTTCTCACCGAAGATCGCAAGCAGCAGCTTCTCTTCCGGAGTGACTTCGGACTGCCCCTTCGGGGTAACTTTACCGACGAGGATATCGCCTTCCTTCACTTCCGCACCGACCATGACAATTCCGCGGCCGTCGAGATTGCGGCATGCACTCTCGGCAACATTCGGAATATCACGTGTGATTTCTTCCGGACCGAGCTTTGTCTCACGGCACTCAATGTCATATTCCTCGATGTGAATGGAGGTATAGACATCTTCACGAACCATGCGCTCACTCATGATGATCGCATCTTCGTAGTTGTAACCGTGCCAGGTCATGAACGCGATCAGCACGTTCTGACCAAGTGCCAGCTCACCGTTCTGCATGGCCGGACCATCGGCGAGGATATCACCGCGTTCGATGCGCTCGCCATCCTGAACGATCGGATGCTGGTTCAGACAGGTCGAAGCGTTGGAACGGCGGAACTTGGTAAGCGGATACTCATGTTCGGTTCCGTTGTCTTCGGTAACGATGATCTTGTCTGCGTCGACATAGGTTACCGTTCCCGGAGCGGTCGCGACACAGGCCGCGCCGGAGTCACGGGCGATACGGTGCTCAATGCCGGTGCCGACATACGGGCTGTGCGGATCAAGCAGAGGCACTGCCTGTCTCTGCATGTTCGCGCCCATCAGAGCTCGTGTACAGTCATCGTTTTCAAGGAACGGGACACAGGAGGTCGCAACCGATACGATCTGACGCGGCGAAACGTCCGCGTAGTCGATCATGTCACGGTCTGCCATGATGGTTTCACCGGCCTTACGGGCGACGATACGGTCACCGACCAGCTTTCCGTCCTTGATCTCGTTTGCCTGAGCGATCACGTGGTCGTTCTCTTCATCTGCGGACATATATTTGATATCATCCGTGACTTTTCCGTTTACGACCTTACGATACGGCGTCTGAATGAAGCCATACTCGTTGACCTTGGCATACGTTGTGAGATAGGAGATCAGACCGATATTCGGACCTTCCGGTGTTTCGATCGGACAGATTCTTCCATAGTGAGAGTTGTGAATATCACGTACTTCGAAGCCGGCACGCTCACGGGTGAGACCGCCCGGACCAAGCGCGGAAATACGACGCTTGTTGGACAGCTCCGCCAGCGGGTTCTGCTGGTCCATGAACTGGGACAGCTGTGAACTGGAGAAGAACTCCTTGATCGCTGCCGTCAGCGGACGGATATTCGTCAGCTGCTTCGGTGTCAGGGCTGCGGAATCGGTAATGGACATCCGCTCCTTAACGGTACGTTCCATACGGGAAAGACCGATCCGGAACTGGTTCTGGATCAGCTCACCGACGGTACGGATACGCCGGTTGCCCAGCATATCGATATCATCCGCTGTACCGACACCGTCAAGCATGTTCAGCTCATAGCTGTACAGCGAGTACATGTCGGACATCGTAATGGTGTGCTTGGTGTTCAGCGGGTCACCGCCGATAACCTTTACTTCATGACCTTCCTCGGTGACGATCGTTACTTCCTGCACGCATGCGCCGACCAGCCAGACGCTGACGGCTTTGTTGCCGGATTCCATGACTTCCTGCTGGATCAGTTCCTTATCCGCAGTGGTCAGCGGCACGAGTACATCATCCGGGATGTAACGGGAAGCGATGAGCGTCTCATCTTCACGGCAAAGATCTGCGCCGTTTTCCGTTACACGGCCGATGGAGAACATTCTGGAGCCAAGGTCGAGGATCGCAGAAGCGTTGTCGTTTGTGAGCTTTGCCTCACTTGCGATAATGCCTGCGTAAACCGTAACCTTGTCAAATTCCTTTGCGATATTTTTGATATCTTCCGGAATCAGAACGGTTCCCTGTTCATAATGGATCTTCTTGCCGTCGAGATCCGTCGCAAGAATACGGCCGACGAGGGCATCGGTCCAGGAAGTTTCCATTTCCGCGGTTACCGGATGCGAGAACAGGTAGTTGTACGGCAGTGCATGGCAGCTGATGCCCTTGTTGATTTCCGGGCGCAGCGCGTCACGCTCTGCCTGATTGATCCGCCGGTTCTTACGGAAAACCACTTTTCCATCCGCTCCGATCAGGTCGCTCTTGAGCACATGGCCTTCCATACGGTCGAGCACATTCAGCTTCTTGAGAACCTTGTAGCGGCCGGCTTTGGTCAGATCATAACGACGGTAATCGAAGAACTTCTGATCCATCGTTGTGAGGGATCCTTCTTCGGTTGCGATTTCGTCCGCGCGCTGGTTCATGTAAACTGCCATGAGCGCTTCCTTTGTCGTCTTGATCTTCTTATCCGCATCCAATGTGTTGCAGATTTCTTCGTAGTTTCCGAACACACTGGTATACAGCATCATGTATTCATTCAGATGCTCGGTATCCTGTTCCGGAACGATGACATCCGGATACAGTTCGAACCGAAGTGCCTTGAGCAGCTTTTCCATCTTTGTGGTGTCAAAAGCGTCCTCATTGCGTTCGGTATTCAGAGACATTCCGATCGCCTTGAACAGAATCGTAGAGAAGATCTTTCTTCTGCGGTCGATCGAAACGTTCATGATGCGGCCGAGCGCCGCCTTCTTGTCGTCCGACATGAATTCCAGCCAGGTACCGCGGCTCGGAATCAGTTCGCAGGTATAGGTGTCACGGCCGGTGCGCTCTTCGGAAATGATGTCAAAATAAGCACCCGGGGAACGGACGATCTGCGAAACGATAACACGCTCTGCACCGTTGATGATGAATGTTCCGGTCGGAGTCATGAGCGGGAAATCGCCAAGAAAGACTTCTTCCCACTTTGTCAGAACTTCACCGGTCTCCGGTTCAACCATCTCAAGTTCCATCTTGGCCTTGAGCGGAGCACAGTAGTTGACCTCACGGTACTTGCATTCCGAAATGTTGTATTTCGGCTCGCCAAATTCATAGTCGATGAACTTCAGCTTGATGTTTCCGCCGAAGTTGTAGATCGGGTAAATGTCGTTAAACACTTCCCTGATTCCGTCTTTCAGGAACCATTCAAAGGATGCCGTCTGGATCTCTGTCAAATCAGGAAGATCCAGGCCCGCCGATACTTTGGAATAGTCACGACGGACAGCTTTGTTGCCGTACTTCACAATGTGGTACGATTGCTTTTTTTCCATGTTTGCCATCCTTTCGCCTGCTGGGCTGAAAACACACCGAAAGAGGGTTTGAACCCCTCATTTTCGATAATGTGTCAGCTTATAATATTAACATAGTAGTAATAATAGGGTCAATTTTCACAATTTGACGCATTTCAGAACCCAATAGCCGCGGTCCCTGTCAGCCAGATCGCACGAACCAAACAGTTCGGCAAGCTTTTTCATAGCACTTTCGGCGCCCTGGTTTCTGCGCATGACTGCGAGAAACAGTCCGCCGTTTTCCAGATGCGCATACGCATCCTCAAACATGCGGTAAATTATCTGCTTGCCTGCCCGGATCGGCGGGTTGGTGAGAATGACCTGAAACGACCGGTCTTTGATCGCCTCAAACCCATCCGAAACCAGCACTTCCACGGGTGTTCCGTTTGCCGTACTATTGGCTTCCGTCAGTTCTGCAGCTCTTGGATTGATATCCACCGCTGTTGCCGTGATTTCCGGAAAGGTCTTTTTCAGCACGATTCCGATCACGCCATAGCCGCATCCCAGATCCAGCACGGATCCGAAGATCGGTTCCTTCACCGCGTCTTTGAGAAGCGTATGGGTACCGTAGTCCACATCGCTTTTTGAGAAGACGCCGTCATCCACGGTGAATACATAATTCACCCCCTGAAAGAAATACTTTAATTCCCGTCGGTGTGATGGGAGATCCCGGTTGTCTGTGAAATAGTGCTTCGCTTCCATCCGTGTACTCCTTTCAAAGGGGCGAAAAGCCAAGGGTCATAAATATACCCTCGGCTGTTCAAGTGAATTGTTTAGCAGGCGATTATTTGTACTCAACAGTTGCACCTGCGTCAACAAGCTGCTTCTTAATGTTGTCAGCTTCTTCAGCCGGTACATCCTTCTTGATCTCTGCAGGCAGAGCATCAACAAGCTTCTTAGCCTCAACAAGGCCAAGACCAGTGATAGTACGAACAACCTTGATAACGCCGACCTTGGCATCACCAACGCTGGTCAGAACGACAGTAACGTTCTTAGCCTCTTCCTGAGCAGCTTCCGCCGGAGCAGCTGCAACAGCAACCGGAGCAGCAGCGCTTACGCCGTACTTCTCTTCAACTGCCTTTACGCGTTCCTTGAGCTCAAGAATAGTAGCTTCATCGAGATAAGCAAGAATTTCATCCTTAGTTAACTTTGCCATTTTATTTTTCCTCCTTAGGCAGCCGCCTCTTCAGCGGGTTTTGTTTCTTCAGCCGGAGCCTCTGCAGGCTTCGCCTCTTCTGCAGGGGCAGCAGCCTCTGCAGGTGCACCGTCTGCCGGTTTCGCCTCTGCGACTGCGTTTACAGCGCGTGCGAACTGAGCGACAGGTGCCTGTAATACTGAAAGCAGCATTGACAGCATGCCCTCACGGTTCGGAAGTGTAGAGAGTTCCTTGATGGTTGCGATGTCAACAACCTTTCCCTCGACGATTCCGCCTTTGAGAACCAGTGCCTTGTGCTTTTTCGCGAACTGTGCGAGAACACGGCTCGCTGCGGTTTCATCCTTGCCAAACACGAGCGCATTCGGACCGGTCAGAACGTCTTTGAGATCACCCAAATCTGCAGCATCTGCCGCAAGGGAAGCGAGTGTGTTCTTGTAGATCTTCATCTCAACACCCTCTTCACGCAGCTTTCTGCGGAGTTCGGTAACTTCGGCAACGGTCAGACCACGGTACTCTGCGACAACAGTCGAGCCGGAATTTTTGAACTTGTCAGAAATCTCAGTGACAACGTTCTTTTTACTTTCTAATACCGCCTGATTCATTCCTTCACCTTCACCTTTCCTGTTATCGCCTACCTGATATATAAAAGCCCTCGCAGACAGCAAGGGCTCAAAAGTTCTTAAAAGACATGAAACTTTCTACCTCGGTAACATGATTAAGCTTTACGCCGTTACTGTCTATGGTAATCGATAACGTACAATATATTACCGCTGGCAGAATTCAATGTCAATTCTTTTTTTAATTTGCGTATTCGAAGACCATGCCGTCGGCAGCGTTCTCGTTGTTGTCGGTCCAGGTCAGTGTTGAACCGTCAAACTTGAAGGTGCCGGTACCGTTCTCATAGATTACAGTCTCGGTATCGATGGTACCATCTTCCTTGAATACAACATCCTTCTTTACACAGTCTGTGTAATCAACGGTCAGCGTTTCGGTATCCAGCTTTCCGCTCATGGTCCATTCGGAATGTTCCGCCGCACTGGATCCCCACATAACCGTGAACTTCGCGTTGTTCTGACCCTGTGCCTCAACCAGAATGGAACATCTGTCTTTTGCATAGGTGCCGACAAAGTTCATGGTCGGATTCTGTGTGTCTCCTTCATCCTCAGCCTTTGTTTCGGAATGGGTGATATGGAAAGTGATTTTGCCGGTCGTGTGTTTCTGTGTTGATTCAAACGAAACCAGGTAGGAACCCGGATCGACCTGATAGTCGGTTGTACCGGCTTCCGTGAACTCCCAGCTTACCGCCGGCGTTTCGGCGGACGAACCGCCCCGGATCATCTTAACGGTAATGCCGCCCTTGGTCACTTCCGAAGTGACCGTGACCGTATCGCCTTCCGCAATATCATACTCCGTCGCAACAGCGGATTTGATATCCGCATTCTCTGCGGTAACGATCAGATCTCCGTTTTCCGCTATCTCATCGGAAAAGATGGCGTTGGAACTGCAGCCGGCCATGGAAACGGCCAGAAGGGCTGCGCTCAGTATATGAATCAGTTTCTTCATCATCAGTAACCTCCTGTAATTCTGCCGAAAAAACGGCATTACCCATTATAGCCGTTTCCGGAAATATTACACCCCCTGTTTTCCCGAATAGTTCATGAACCCGGGAATGCGGATTTCGGATATTTATTCACAAAATGGAATACGGATTATAAAATTATATAGTTAAGATCAATCACGGGGCTTATGCCCTTTGTACAACCAAGGAGGCCAAAATGGAAATCAAACTGGACAAAAAAGATTCTGCGCTTACCATCAAACTGACAGAGCGTCTGGACACGGTCACTTCACCGGATCTTGAAGCAGTTCTTCAGAAAGAGCTGGATGGCATCACCGATCTGACATTTGATTTTGATGAACTGGACTATATTTCTTCTGCCGGTCTGCGTGTGCTTCTTTCCACACAGAAGAAGATGCTGAAACAGGGAGAAATGCGCATCATTAATGCCAGCCCGGTTATTATGGAAATCTTTGAAGTAACCGGATTCTCTGACGCAATCGACATTAAAGCGAAATAATAACCGGGATTTGAAATGAACAATACAGCTACGCAGACCCTTGCCAATGACAAGGTTATCTCGAAAGTATTTTTTCGTTTACTTCCGGCGCAGATCCTGCTGGTAGCGATTCCTTCGCTCAATGGAATCATCTCCAGTATTTTCGGCTCGAACCTGTTAGGCGAAACAGCCCTTTCCGCCATCGGCCTGTACGCCCCGATAACGTCATTTACGGCAGCCATGAGCACGATGCTGATGGGTGGGTCCCAGATCCTCTGCGGAAAATACATGGGCTCCAATCAGGTCGAGCGGACACAGGAAATCTTCAGTCTTGATCTGACACTTGCCACCGTCGTTTCACTGATCATCGCTTCCATTCTGCTGATCACCGGTACGTTTGATCTGGCTGTCTTTATGAGCCCCGACACTGTGGTGCGTGCGGTATTCAACCGTTATCTGCTCGGTATGGCAATCGGTATCTTTCCGATGGTGTTAGGAAACCAGCTCTCGGCTTTCCTTTCCATGGAAATGCAGGGAAAGCGTTCCACCGTCGCAACAATATTATTCGTAATCACCAACCTGATTCTGACCCTGCTGTTCCTCGGCGTTCTGGGCATGCAGACATTCGGTCTTGCACTGGCTTCCGCGATCGGATACTGGGTATATCTGATCTATCAGATGATCTATTACTTCAAAGGCAAATCCATCCTGAAGTTAAAACTGGTTCACATGCATCTGTCCGATATCTGGGAAATTGTTTTGATCGGTTTCCCTGGTGCTCTGGTGAGTCTGTATATGGCAGTCCGCCGACAGGTACTGAACAGTCTGATGATTCGTTATATCGGATCCGCAGCACTTTCTTCGTTTCAGGCTTCAGACTGCCTGTTTTCCGTTTTCTGGGCGATTCCGCTCGGTATGGCTGCAGTTGGCCGGATGATGATGAGCGTTGCGGTTGGTGAAGAAGACCGGCAGTCACTCAAAGATATTGTGAAGCTCCTGCTTACCAAGTGTATGCTGGCGGAATTCGGCGTCATAACTGTACTGATCCTCTGTGCAGTTCCGTTTACCCATATCTTCTATCGGGATCCCTCTGAACTGATCTATCAGATGACCCTCACCGGTTTCCGTGTGATTCCGTTCGCCATGCCGCTGGGACTGATCTGTCAGACCGCTCTCAACTATGGACAGGTCACCAAGAAACAGCTGCTCGTTCACACCGAGGCAGCGCTCGACGGTGCAGTCGTTATCTGTGTTTCAGCCGTTTTTCTGGTTCCTGCCTTTGGTATGAACGGTGTTTATGCTTCGGTAATTCTTAACGGTATCGTTACCGCAGTCTATCCGCTGATCTACTCCATCATTTACAACAGGAGATTCCCGAAGAATATGGATCAGCTGCTGATGATCCCGAAGGATTTCGGTGCTGCGGAAAATGAACGTATGGATATCTCCCTGAAGAGTCTGGATGATGTCGTCAACATTTCTCAGAGGATCCAGGATTTCTGTACGGAGCGCGGTGTGGATGAACGCCGTTCCTATCTGTCCGGTCTGTTCCTGGAAGAGATGGCCGGCAACGTTATTGAAGCAGGATTCCCCAAAGACAATAAAAAACATTCCGTGGATGTACGCGTTGTTCATAAAAATGATGATATTATCCTGCGCATCAAGGATGACTGTGTTCCATTTGATCCGCTGGAGCGGGCAAAACTCTTTGATCCGGAAGATATCACCAAAAACATCGGCATCCGTATGGTTTCCAGGATCGCCCGGGATGTCTCCTATCAGAATATTCTTGGTCTGAATGTTCTGACGATCCGGATCTGAAAGGAATCGGTATGAACGAAAAGAAACGGCTGATCTTCATCACCACGCTCATCTGTCTTATACCGGCATTTGTCGGTATCCTGATGTGGAACCGGATTCCGGATCAGATTCCGATCATCTGGAATGCCCAGGGTGGAGTCGACCGTTACGCCGGCAAACCCATAGCTGTCTTCGGTGCTCCGTTGCTGATTACCGCGCTGCATCTTCTCTGTGCATTTCTGATTTTCCGGAAATCGGATAACACCAAATCCAATATGAAGATCCTTCGTCTGTTACTCTGGATCTTTCCGATCATCAGCCTGTTTATTGCAGTACTGACCTATTCGGCGGTATTTGGCGATTCCATGAACCTTTCTCTGATCACGAATGTGTTCATAGGTTTGCTTCTTGTAAGCATCGGCTGTTATCTGCCGGAATGCCCGCAGAACCAATCGATCGGTTTACGGATTCCATGGACTCTGGCAGATGAAGCGAACTGGAAAAAGACGCATCAGTTTGCAGGACCGCTCTGGATCGCAGGCGGAATCGTCATGATTCTCACGGCATTCCTTCGCATCACAAGCACCAACTTTCTGGTATTTGTACTCCTGCTGATCGTCGTGGTTCCTTCGGTATACTCCTACCGACTTCATAAGAAGACTTCTTCAAAAAAAGAATCGTAATCAAACAATGCCCTGTGTCAGGTCAACCCCGACAGGGGCATTGTTTTCATCTTCTGGAAGCGAGTAAAGAAAACCGGCCAGGTTTTTTCCCGGCCGGATCGGATCAATCTACGGAAATCAGTTCAATTCGGAAGTTCAGTTCCTTTCCTGCCATTTCATGGTTGGCATCCAGTGTAACGGTACGGTCATCCTTGGCAACAACACGTACCGGGAACTGTCTTCCCATCTCATCCCCAAGAACGACACGTTCATCGATATTAAGTTCTTCCGAACCCGGAAGTTCGGTAAACGGAACAACCATGACCATCAGGGGGTTCGGCATGCCATATGCTTCTTCCGGCATCAGATGAATATCAACGATCTGACCCGGTTCCATATCTGCAACCGCCTGATCAAAGCCCCGGATCATCGTACCTGCACCACAGACGAATTCCAGCGGTGCGTTGCGGTCATAGGAAGAATCAAACTGTGTACCGTCATTGAAGGTACCACGGTAATGCACGGTACATTTCTTACCGGCATTCTTTCCTTCTACCGGATTCATCCTTCCACAGCATCCGCCGCAGGAAGACTGGTCACAGCTGTCTCCGCAGACACCGTCATCCGAACAGCATCCTTCGCCATCTTCATGATGACCGCATCCCTCACCGTCTTCATGGTGATGATCGCAGTTTTCATCGGATCCTTTCAGAGTTCCGGCAAGATATTCCGCTACTGCGTCATCTGCCTTTCCTTCTGCTCCGGCAACGACCTGAATGCCTGCGTCCGCCAGTGCTTCACGCGCGCCTTCTCCGATCCCGCCGCAGATCAGAAGATCAACTCCCTTATTGGCAAGCACACCTGCCAGTGCACCATGTCCCTGTCCTTCCGAATCCGTGACCAGTGTGGAAACGACCCGGTTATCTT
>JAEEPV010000153.1 GCA_016284975.1 Solobacterium sp. | reverse complement strand
TCCCTTTAATACCATCGGCAAGTAATAATTGACTGAAAGTCCATGCATGACATTGATTTTTTTATTTTATAACGCTTCGTAACACTTCCGAAGCATCTTTTATGATTCAGTTCTGTCCAGAAAGGCATTCAGCGCAAACAGTTCCGTTTCGTGTTCTGCCGGATCTGCGCCTAGCGTGATGATCCGCTGTATTCCATTGCGGCGCCAGTTCAGATATTCGATCCAGGACACTCTGTCTTCCTGCACTTCTTCCACCCCTGCATATTGCTGCAATTCCGTATAAGCTTCATGCTGGTCTGTATTAAATACGATTGCTGTATAGTACTTCTTTCGATCTTCAATCGTTCGTTCTTTCTGAATCGTAAAACGATGATCACTGATCCACTTTCGCAGCATCGGTACATCCGCATTGATCTGTACGATTACTGCTTTGAACTGACCAAGCCGATCGATCGTATCTTCCAGAATCCCTGCTGCCGTATAGTAACCCATTCCGGCAAGCACTGCCGAGGTGCAGTCTTCCGGTACGTTTTCAAAGCCGTTTCCAAGAATGGTCGTAATGGAATCCTGAAGCCCTTTCTGTGCGATATTCGCTGCTGCCTGAGACAGCGGGCCTTCCGCTACATCACAGGCATAGGCTTTCGAAACAATCCCCTGTTCAATCGCAAGAATCGGCAGGAGCCCGTGATCGGTGCCGATGTCCGCAAGGACAGACCCTGACGGAACAAGTTCCGCCAGGGCCCGAATACGTTTACTCATTTGTCAAAGAAGTCCTTCAGACGCTTAGAACGTGTCGGATGCTTGAGCTTGCGCAGCGCCTTCGCCTCAATCTGACGAATACGCTCTCTTGTTACGTTGAACTCTTTGCCGACTTCTTCCAGCGTTCTCGTTCTTCCATCATATAATCCAAATCTCAGACGCAGTACTTTTTCTTCCCGCTCCGTCAGTCCGGAAAGGACACTGTTGATCTCATCCTTGAGCAGCTGATTGTTGGCATACTCATCCGGTGACATCGCATCCTTATCTTCAATAAAGTCTCCAAGGTGGGAATCATCCTCTTCACCAATCGGGGTTTCAAGACTGACCGGTTCCAGAGCAATCTTCTGGATCTCACGTACTTTTTCCGGAGAAATTCCTTCCATCCGGGCACTGATTTCTTCTGCTGTCGGATCTCTGCCAAGTTCCTGTACCAGCTGACGCTGAATGCGGGAAAGCTTGTTGATGGTCTCAACCATATGGACCGGAATACGAATCGTTCTGGCCTGATCAGCGATAGCACGGGTGATCGCCTGACGGATCCACCAGGTCGCATAGGTAGAGAACTTGAATCCCTTGGTATAGTCAAACTTCTCAACTGCCTTGACAAGGCCCATATTGCCTTCCTGAATCAGATCGAGAAACAGCATGCCTCGCCCGACATATTTCTTGGCAATACTTACGACAAGACGGAGGTTGGAGGAGATCAGAATATTCTTGGCTTCCTCATCGCCCTCTTCGATCCGCTTGGCAATTTCCGGTTCATCTTCCGCCTTCAGCAGCGGTACACGGCCAATCTCCTTTAAATACATCTTGACCGGGTCATTCAGACTGATGGAATTGGAACGGCCGCTCAGCGAGTTGGACAGGAGGCGATTCATCTTTGCAGGTGTTTCTATCTCCCCGTCTTCTTCATCTTCTCCGCTGTCATCTTCATCGTCTTCGTCTTCTTCATCCATATCGAGGTCATCATCTTCCAGTTCCTCAATATCCTCGTCTTCCGAAACAATGATATTTTCGTCAGAGAACCACTCCCAGAGTGCTTCCATCTCATCATCGGACATGTCAAGACGCTCCAGAGCGTTCATGATGTCCTTCTGATAAATCGCGCCGTCTTCTTTATAGACAAAACGGAAATCCTCTTTCAGCTCTTCTAGCGTCTTGAGTTCTTTCTGTCGTCCACTGTGCTTGTATACATCAATTGCGGTATGTTTCTTTTCCTCACCGCGGTATTCTTTCTCTTCGTTTAATGCCTCAAGCTCGACTTTAGGCTCTACGAACGAACGCATGTCTTCCGTATAGTCCTTCAGTTCAGGCTCAGGCAGTTTTGCATTTTCTTCCATAATCTCATTCAGTGCTGCGTCATCGCGGAGTATTTTTTTGATTTCAGTGAGCAGTTCTTTTCTGTCTCGGGAACTCTTACGCAGAGCTTTCCGCATGGAACGGGCGTCTCCGGTAAACACAGTCGTTTCCTTTTTTACAGTCCTTTTAGTTCCGGTAGAATTCGTTGGCTTCTTCATCAATATACCTCCGCAGATCTTTCAGACATTCTTTGTATTCTTCCATAATCACCAGTGAGCTTTCCTGATTCATCGGCTGCGCCAGCTGTTCTTTAAATGCGTCTGCCTGTGCTTCCTTCAGGCTGATATTCACCCTTCGGATCGCACCGTCCATCATCGCCTCATCATATGCCATGGCGTAGACCGGAAGTGATATCAGTTTTGCGATCAGGTTTCTGACTGTCTGACTGTCAGCCTGATCCATCAGCACATCCGGGTCAATCTTGTCACTGGACCGGTAGCAGTCCACGATCATCATCGCAAGTCCGCTGCGGTCTTTGTCTTTGAGAAAACCGAGTTTCTCGCTGAAATGCTGACTGGCTTCCTTATGTCCCAGCATCATCGCCAGAATCATCTCTTCCGCCTCTTCCAGTCCCATACCGACCCGGGAAGCCTGGGAAGGCTGATGGACCGGTTTTGTTTTCTTTGGTACATAATCCAGATGGAAGCCGCTTATCTTCGAGATCTCCTCTGTAAAGTAGCGGCGGTCCATCTCATCACTCAGACTGTCCAGTTCTGCTTTTGCTTTGGCAACAAAATCCTTGCGTTCCTGATAGTTGTCAAAGTTTGTGCGGTTCTTCAGATAGTTCAGTACAAACTCCATCCAGATCATCTGTTTTGACAGCATCTCTTTCAGGGCATCCGCTCCCTGAGAGCGGATCAGTTCATCCGGATCAAGTCCGGTGCGGTTGTCGACGACTGCCACTTCACAGCCGGCTGCTCTTGCAAGTCTTCCTGCTTTTACCGTAGCGTTCTGACCGGCGTTATCACCGTCATAACAGAACACGATCAGCGGTGCCATGTGATGCAGGATCTGGATCTGCTGTTTGGTACATGCCGTACCAAGTGTGCATACCGCATTCTGTATCCCGGCTTTTGCCAAAGCGATCACATCGGTAACACCCTCGCAGACATAGATCTTTCCTTCCCGCCGTGCGCTCATCCGGGCCCGGTGGGCGTTGTATACGATCTCGCTTTTGTGAAACAGCGGCGTATCGGTCGTATCAACATATTTGCTGGGGTTTTCGGGATCCAGCGTTCTGGCACTGAATCCGATCGGGTGCCCCTGTACATCATGAATCGGAAACGTGATCCGGAT
>JAEEPV010000152.1 GCA_016284975.1 Solobacterium sp. | reverse complement strand
TTTGGCGTCCCGATATGCTGAATCTCACCGAGATTCATTACCGCGATGCGATCCGAAACGGCCATTGCCTCTTCCTGATCATGTGTGACATAAACCGTTGTAATGCCTACACTATGCTGGATTTCCTTGATTACCGTACGCATTTCCACACGCAGCTTGGCATCGAGGTTGGAAAGCGGTTCATCCATAAGCAGAACATCCGGCTGAATGACGAGCGCTCTGGCAAGCGCAACACGCTGCTGCTGACCACCGGAAAGACGTTCCGGCATACGGTCTGCATATTCATCGATATGCATGAGCTTCATGAACTTGTCGGTCTGCTCTGCAATCGTCTGTTTGTCCAGCTTCTTCTGCTTCAAACCAAACGCAACATTATCCCTTACGGTCAGATGCGGGAAGATCGCATAGTTCTGGAACACCATACCGATATTACGCTTTGCCGGATCGAGATCATTGATCCGTTTATCGTTAAAGTAAATATCGCCGCCCTCAATACTGTTGAATCCGGCAATCATTCGGAGAAGCGTTGTTTTACCGCAGCCGGACGGGCCTAACAGCGTAAAGAACTCCCCTTCATTAATTGTCAGAGACAGATCCGGAATAACAGTGTTGTCTCCGTATTTTTTCACCACATTTTTAATGCCAATATTTACACTCATATGGTTAACCCCTTTATTTCTTTCTTAGTAAAACATGGGCTGATCACACGACCAGCCCATGTATCGAAAGCGATAATTACAGATTATTTATCGCGGATCTCGGCGTAGCGAGCCTGCCAGTCAGACTTGTTCTCTGCGCAGAACGGAATATCTTCGTAAGCAACATTGATCTCGCTGAACGGCTTCATGTATTCGTTCGTCAGCGGGAGCGATGTGTTGGCCGGACGAGCCGTTGTGCCTGCATAGAGAGCCTGGCACTCATCGGAGAGCAGGAAGTCTACGAACTTCTGAGCTGCATCCTTATGCGGAGCATTCTTTACGATTGCGACCGCTGCCGGCAGCCATACAGCGCCTTCTTCCGGATATACGACAGTTACATCTGCACCATCGGAGAGCATCTTGATGCACGGATCCTCATAGGAAACACCTACAGCATACTCACCGTCCGCAACGCCCTTGTAGATAGCAGAAGAGGAGTCGAGCTGAATGCCGTCGAGCTGAGCGACGAATTCCTTGACATAATCCCATGCCTTCTCATCATAAGCTTCATCGCCCATGACCAGCAGCATGTTTGTCAGTTCTGCCCATGCAGAAGAGGACTTTGTCGGGTCACCGGAAGCGATCTTGCCCTTGAGCGCCGGGTTCAGAAGATCCTTGTATCCCTTGACTTCAACGCCAAGTTCCTTAATGAGCTCATTGTTGAGAATCAGAGCACCGGAACCGGACAGCATGTAGTTTGTATAGCACTTGACATCGCCCTGACGATAAGCTTCATCGATCAGAGATTCATTCGGGGATGTGTAATCTTCCCACAGATCCGGATGCTGAACATAAACACCGTAGTTCATACCGCCCCAGAGAACGTCAGCCTGCGGATTTTCCTTTTCCGCATCGATTCGCTCAACGCACTCACCGGTACCAGCTGAAACGAGTTCGATCTTGATGCCTGTTGCTTCTTCAAATGCCGGTTTGACCATATCTACTTCGGTATCCGAGTTCGGGGAGTAGATAACCAGTGTTGTGGATCCGCCTTCATCGGTAGATCCGCCCTCGGTGGTCTGACCTCCTGTAGAAGATCCGCCGCCGCAGGCGACCATGCTGGAAGCAAGAATTCCAGCCATGATCATACGTAAAAACTTTTTCATAACCTTCCTCCAATTATTCTATATTTGCAGATATTTCTATCTTTCTGCCTTCATAAAAAAACCTTTATGTTAACACTTTCACTTACTGGTTTCATTATGCTCGTAAACGTTTACAAAGTCAATGCGAACATCCCCTGAAAACGCAAAAAAAGAGACCGGGTTTTTCCGGTCTGATTGACATGATTACAGATGCAGTACGCGTTCCTTGATTTCCTGCGTCCGGCCCTGATTCCAGAACTGGGTTCCGATGTAGCCGCAGGTTCTTCTTGCGACATTCATCGTATCCTGATCGGTATTGCCGCAGCACGGGCATTTCCAGATCAGTTTTTTATTCTCATCTTCAACGATTTGAATCTCACCGTCATATCCGCACTTCTGGCAGTAATCGCTCTTGGTGTTGAGCTCTGCATACATGATCGTATTGTAAATATGCTTGATGACCGCAAGAACCGCAGGAATATTATCCTGCATGTTCGGCACTTCCACGTAGGAGCTCGCTCCGCCCGGGGACAGGTGCTGGAACTTGGCTTCCTGGGACAGCTTGTCAAAGGCATTGATCTCTTCCGAAACATGGATGTGATAGCTGTTGGTGATGTAGTTGCGGTCGGTAACATGCGGAATAATGCCGAAGCGTTCCTGCAGGCACTTGGCAAACTTGTAGGTCGTACTTTCGATCGGTGTTCCGTAAACCGAGAAATCAATATTGCTTTCCGCTTTCCACTTCTTGCATGCATCGTTCATATGCTGCATGATCGCAAGACCGAACGCACGGCCTTCCTCGCTGGTATGGGACTTGTTCATCATGTAATAGACGCATTCCGCAAGACCCGCATAGCCAAGGCTGATCGTGGAATAGCCGTCATAAAGCAGCTTGTCGATGACTTCACCCTTTTCAAGACGGGCGATCGCACCATTCTGCCAGAGAATCGGAGCGACATCACTCGGTGTTCCCTTAAGACGGTTGTGACGGATCAGAAGCGCTCTGTGACAGAGTTCCAGACGATCATCGAAGATCTTCCAGAAACTGTCCATATCTTTTCCGGAAGAACATGCGATATCAACCAGGTTGAGCGTTACAACACCCTGATTGAAGCGGCCGTAATAGCGATGCTTGCCTTCCTGGTAATCCATGGCCTTGGCGATGTTGCCGATACCGACATCGGTAAAGCGGTCCGGTGTAAGGAAGGAACGGCAGCCCATGCACGGATAGATGTCTCCTTTGAGCTCTTTCATGATCTTGGCAGAGATGTAGTCCGGAACCATCCGCTTTGCGGTGCATTCTGCTGCCAGTCGGGTCAGATAATAATACTTGGAATCCTCATGAATGTTGTCTTCATCAAGTGTGTAGATCAGTTTCGGGAATGCCGGAGTGATATAGACACCCTTTTCATTCTTGACGCCCTTCATGCGCTGTCTCAGCATCTCTTCAATAATGAGGGCGAGGTCATCTCTGGTCTGACCTTCCGGCACTTCATCAAGATACATATATACCGTGACAAACGGTGCCTGACCGTTGGTGGTCATCAGGGTGATGATCTGGTACTGGATTGTCTGTACACCGGTCTGGATTTCCTTGCGGACACGTTCTTCCGCGATCTTGTTGATGCGGTCGCTGTCGACATCAATTCCGGCAGACGCAAGTTCTTCCGCGACTGCACGGCGGATCTTCTGACGGGAAACCTCAACAAACGGTGCCAGATGTGCAAGCGTAATGGTCTGGCCGCCGTACTGGTTGGAAGCTACCTGTGCGATGATCTGTGTGGCAATGTTGCAAGCGGTCGCAAAGCTGTGCGGTTTATCGATTGCCGTCTCACTGATGACGGTGCCGTTCTGCAGCATGTCATCCAGATTCACAAGACAGCAGTTGTACATCGGCTGTGCGAAGTAGTCTGCGTCATGAAAGTGAATTACCCCCTTCTCATGGGCATCAATGATATCCTGCGGAAGCAGAAAACGTCTTGTGATATCCTTGGAAACCTCACCCGCCATGTAGTCACGCTGGGTGCTGTTCACCGTCGGATTCTTATTGGAGTTTTCCTGTTTGGCTTCTTCGTTGTAGCGGCCGATCAGCGAAAGGATCTGCTTGTCGGTCGTATTTGCTTTACGTACAAGTGCACGTTCATATCGATAAGTTATATAGTTATGTGCCAGCTGGAAGGCCCTTTCCGCCATGATCTCCGTTTCAACCATATCCTGGATCTCTTCGACCGCCAGCGCACGTTTCATCTTATTGCATTCATCAATAACACGCTGGGTGATTGCCTTGATCTGTTCTTCATCTACCTGCGCGCTCTCAACGGTTGCCGCATTTGCCTTGCGGACCGCATTTTCAATCTTTTCGGCATTGAATACTACTTCTTCACCGCTTCTTTTAATTACATTCATACATATTCCCTTCTCTGCAGTTCATCGGATTTTCGGGGTAGTTGGACTTCCAACTATTCTTATCTGCAGTATGATTATACCTGCCCGAACCCAAAACGCAAGCACTCTGCCCGTGAAAATTCATGAAAGTTTTTTCCTGCCCGAAATCCGTATGCATTTTGCGCATTTTGCCTTTGAAACGGACCCTTTTTCTAATGCGGAATGCCGCAGAAAATCCCTGTTTTCTGGATCTGCAGTGAACAAAACAGTCCATCCGGCAGTCCGGTGTTTCCCTGCCTGATCGCATAAGTAAAAAAGGGAGCGCTCACTCTACTCTTAGTATGGTTTGCGGACTTCCCTTTTATTATTAATGATTCGATTATTGATTCTGAACTGACGATCAGTCTCCGAAGCAGACACCCATCATCTTGGCTTCCTTAATGATACGGGCTTTCGGATCGACGGTCTTGAGCTTACCGGCTACTTCTTTCAGCGGCACTTTGACCATCTCACGGTTCCGATATCCAACCATATAGCCATATTCACCCTTGAGGATCAGGTTTCCTGCCTCTACCCCAAGACGGCTGGCAAATACACGGTCATACGGTACCGGTGCTCCGCCGCGCTGTACATGTCCCGGAACGGTGACACGGACTTCACGGCCGGTCTTTTTGGTAATCTGATCAGCGAGTTCATAGGAAACGGATGG
>JAEEPV010000151.1 GCA_016284975.1 Solobacterium sp. | reverse complement strand
TCCGTATTCGCCGAATAAAACGATACCTGCGATACATATGAAAATCGGTCCGATAATTGAATTGATCACAAAGAGCGGTAACTCTGCCTTGGGGCGGCGGGTTCTTATTTCTTTTTGTACCGACTCAGGGGTTCTGACTGTCTGTTCACTCATAACTTGTTCCTCCGATTTTGACACAATGTTTTGTTGAATGAGGCTAGGTTATCATCGCGAAAGACGTTTTGCGGATTATGTGGTGAATTGACAGTGTAGCGTGGTGAAATGAATGATATCAGTTTGTTTGGCTGGCATGACGGGATTAGTATTAATGGTATGTCACGACAATAATATATCTTCCCGTTTTTCTGTTAACAAAACGCTCGTGAGTCCATTCATTTCCGAAATTAGAATCAAGAACAACATAGTCATTAATGTCATCATCGCCAATTAGCGGAATAATTATGCTCTCAAAACCGAAGTATTCGTTTTCTTCTAAGTATTCATCAACAGGACATCCACGCTCCTGACTACAAGGTAAACTCCATTCATACTCTTCATTCTCGTAGTTTCCGCATTCTTCCATATCTAATCTGAATGACACCGCATTAACATGACCGTCATTTTTCTTTAAATACGTGCAGTCAATAGCATTGTCAGGTATATCATCTTCTCCGATATAAACCTCATCCCATCGCGAAAACGATTCGTAGCTGTCATAAGTAACAGATCTCATGGTAACGGCACACATGATATAAGCAGCCAATACCGTTGACGGAACCAGTAAAACTGAAACTATCAGACTAACCACTTGAACAGATAATTTCTCTTTCGATTTCAGGCAAATGATCCTGAGTAATATTCCGGCAAGCAAATAAACAGTTGCTAATATCAAACATCCAATTAAGGATCTCCTGTATTCATAAACCAGATCGAAATATGCATTCCATAGAAATGAAATAGCACAGATTACTCCCATCACTATTGGTATAACTGCGAAGATCTTAGTTCTTGTTATTTTTTTACCTGACATAAACTCACCGCTGATTCTGAAAAACAAAATCAGTATATTTCATCAGGTCATTAGTTATTAAGGAAACTTAAGGCAAGTCAGGCGGAAAACATTGGCAAACAGTTCGAAATGATTTACATCATTCTGGCAGTTGTGAATACTATGATTCCCAGAAGTCCTATACCCGCAAATATAATTCCCAGTTTTATAAAAGTTTTCGCCAGAAACCAGGCTCTTCTGTCACCCTCTAATACTTTATCTGAACCGCTAAAAGATGCGCTTGTGTGAATCTGTTCAGCCGAAGTTCCTTCACTTCTGCTTTGCTTAAATTTGTTCCAGTTAGACAGCCCCATAATGAGAAACACAACACCTAAACCGATAAATGCGAAAAAGAAACCGTAGATTATTAACAAACCGCTCAATCCAAAACTGCTCATGTCATACCCCTGATTATTGTTTTCATATTATTTTTCTGCAAATAATCGTATCCATGCAGTGATAGTGAGGCACGCCGCCACTGTTGTCTTCGAATATCACTTCATCAATCCGTTCAATCTTCCAGTCAGCAAAATATGTGAAGAGTTCGCCTGACTTCCACATTTTCTCTTCTATATCCCAATCAGGCGGTAATTCGAGGAATGACTTCTCAACAAAAACATTGATGTAAACGATTCCGTTTATCTTTGTGATCTTATCGAGCTTTTCAAAGAATCCTTTTTTGTTCTCCTCGAAAAGATACTGTACGGTGCCTGTTGAATAGACGATGTCGAACTTCTCATCGATATCGAAAGTATTAATATCATCAACATACGCGTTGATCTTAACGTTCTTGTTATTTGCCAGAGCAACAGTCTTTCTGATGCCGTTCTCAGTCAGGTCAAATGCTGTAACAGCGTAACCTTTCTGTGCCATGTAAACAGCATCTTTACCTTCACCGCATCCGATATCCAAAACCTTTTTATCAGAAGATGGCGGGCATAATTTGATCAGCTCCTCAAGGAAACTTCCGGGCTCCAATCCCCAGTAATAATCATCGCCTTCATACCATGTCTCATAATTTGTTCTAATGCTCATTAGTTATTTCCTTCCCAATATTCCCATACATATTCCCAATAAAAAACAATGTACTTCGCATCGCGGCTATCGGAATCAGAATCTGTCATAACGGTTTGTATCTCATCCCATGAACGATAATCTTTGCACAACAGAACATAGCTGTCAAAACACTTCATCTCTTCGCCTTCAGCCGCATCGGGATTAACCACTCCCTCGAAACGTCTTAAGGAAATATAATAATCATCCCAATCAACTGTTTCATGACTGCAGTTTCTGGTCATTAAATGTAATGATCCGTCTTCATATACCAGATATTCGAGAACCAAATATGGGCAGCTGTCCGCATCTTCCTCACATACTAAGCCATCTACCACAGTATAATAACTTGCGATAAGTACCGATGCATTTTCACCCTTTTCGTACGTTTTATAAAACGCATCCCACAGTTCATAGCCTGAAGTCAGCTCACAGTCTTCAAATACAACCACGTTGTTCTCTTTTGCCCATTCAAGACATTCATCAGCAGAACCGCTGATCTCGTTAAAAGACGTCTCGCAGAAGACACCGTAATCTTCTGGAAGAGTATTCTCTTTTATTTCATTACCAAATTCAAAGAATTCAACAATAACTCTGTAGTCATAACATGAAGTAACGACAATAAATTTCTCGGAAGGATCCAAATACACACTGTAATACGCTGTATCAAACATCGTTCCGCCATCATTGCCATTAGAATACATGTACGAGATAGCACCTGTTCCTAAGTAATTCGGATTCCAATTTTCAAATCCGTTCTTATAAGCCCACTCGTCAAACATGTCACTTCTTATCACTTCAAATCCGTAATCCTGATAAAGTCCCCTGACACTCATTTGGGATTCATCTTCGATTTGATCGAATTTTGATTCGGCATACGTCTTCAATTCCGAATCAACGACTGTTTTATCTTTAAAATATGTATAGGGATCTTCAGTGACCCTGTAAGGCGTAACATCATATCTGAAATTAACAGGATCACAGCCGGGCCTGATACTATAATTCTCCTTTTGAACACTGGGCGCAGGTAATGACAGTACGGGGTCAGTATCACCTGCCAGCACTACTTCAGAATAATCCGTCTCGTTTGCTGTACATCCTGCAAAAAGTGAAGCAGCAAGCAAGGCTGCGCCAACCGCATATATGGGCTTCTTCACTCCTGTTTTAATCTCAATCTTCATAAACTTATCCCCCTTAGGTCTTTATACACTAATAGTCATGTCAAAATCAATATCGTCCAAATTCTGATGTGATATAATTTTCCTGCCCGTGGTCAATTACCGGGTAGGAGGATATGGGAATGAAAGCTTTAAATAGAACACTGGCAGTTTTGCTTTGCACAGGCATGCTTTTTTCTATGGCATCCTGCTCTTCGAAAGATTCATATTATAGGAATGCCGGTGCTCAATGGGCAATCGAAGCATATAAAGCACTTCCGGAAGAATTCAATGATGAAACATGCGATCAGTTTTGGATTGCAGGAGACGTTTACAGATTCCCTATGAGGGCAGAGGAGTTTTTCGATAACGGATTTAAAATCATTGATATTTATGAGGATGATGTTAACGAGAACTATCTTCTTGAACCTCATTATGAATATGAGCTGTGCCTGAACAAAGACGGTGAAGGCATGATGACATGGATATATAACGATTCAGATGAAGCTAAGCCGGTTTCTGATTGCATGGTTGTTTACATAAAAATCAATTACTACGAGGAAGCACTTCTCCCCGGCGGTGCATTGCTTGATGTCCGTTATAAGACTTTAGATGAGGCTCTGGCAGCGTTTAATAAAGACATGACCGTGTTTGATGAAGAAGATTATGTATACGGTTACGAGTATATGGTTGCCAGATGGAGTGAGGTCTGCAGCGTACGCATCAATTACAGCGAGAATCCCGGCGATTACTCTGTTGGATGTGTTGAATATTTCGCGCTTGATCCTGAGGTGATTCTGGGCTGATAAAAGGCTCTGATCTGTCAGCCGTTCAGTTCTGAAGTGAACAGATTTCTTAAGGCAACGTATGCGCCTGCCGCACCCGGCATGTGATCTGTAGAGGTGCCGGCCATCTTCTCGCCGTCCCAGTAACTGACATACTGAGCGCCGCCCATTGCCCCGTTCATCTGGTCCTGATATTCCTCCCATTTATCGATCTCATACTTTCTGATTACCTTCATGGCAGGCTCAATAACCGTAGCCGGAATAAAGTAGAAGTCATCACCGCGCTGCATTATGAGCCGGGTATCTGAGAACTTCCATACTGTGATACCGTCATATCTGGGTGGATTGCACGTCATGTATTCAAATATCGAGAAAAGCATTTCTTTTCTGATCTCCGCGCCGCACTCGTTACATTTATCACCTGTCTGTAGTAGTGCTCCGCATTGTGAGCACGTCCACCCTGCCGCGGGCTTTGTTTCCTGAACCGGAGGCTCCGTCTCGGAAACCGGAGCAGAACATGGCTTGCCGCATTCAGGACAGAAATTTCTGGCAGGGCCCGTATAACCGCAGCTGCATGTGAAGGTTTTGTTTTCTTCACGCATCTTTCCGCAATTGGGACAGAACTTACTTGAAAAAACTTGCCCGCATTCACAGCGGCATTCGCCTTCTTTTAATGGCACTGCAGCAGCAGAAACGTTTTCGCGGTTCAGCAGGATATTATCTATTCTGCCGGTTTTAACGTCGCTTATTTCAATATGCATCTGATCTGAATTATCGTGCCAGGCAGCATTGATGTTGAAGAGCGTCTGACCATCTTTTTTGAGAAGTTTGTTGCCAAGAGTTAACTGAATATCCTCGTTAGTATGATACTTGTATGGATTAGAAAAGCCCGGCATTCCGGAGAACGCCATCATCATTCCACCGTTATTCGTTTCCGTCAAAGGATCCAGTTTGATGATGCCGTAATTGTCTTCAAGAACAGCACCGTCGTAACTGACTGTAATCCCAACTGTATCCGTGAGAGTGACAACACACAAGCCGTCATTACTCTTCCATATTCCTGCGAGCTGCTTGTAATACTTATAGTGCGGATTTGCCTGTGACATTTGCTGTCTCCTTATTCATCAATCTCAGATATTATTCTGTATAAATTCCAGTGACCCCTGCTTCAATATATCTGGTGTTTTTCTGTACTCAATAATTATATCAAAACCAATGTCCGCAGATTCAGATATGATATATTCTATGTGTTTTACAGAAACTATTTGAAAAGAAAGAAATTGAAGCATGATTAAAGTTTTA
>JAEEPV010000150.1 GCA_016284975.1 Solobacterium sp. | reverse complement strand
ATGCCGTCTTTGATGACCAGGATCTCATCGGCCGCAAGGATCGTACTGAGACGATGTGCGATCAAAATTGATGTCCGGCTTTCAATAAGCGGCTCGATCGCATCCTGAATCTTCTGTTCACTGATCGAATCCAGCGCCGAAGTCGCTTCATCAAAGATCAGAAGCGACGGATCCTTCAGAAGGATGCGGGCAATGGAAATACGCTGTTTCTCTCCTCCGGAGAGTTTCAAGCCGCGGTTGCCGACAACGGTTTCAAATCCTTCTTCCTGCTTTTCAATAAAGTCATAGATATTTGCCTTTTTGCAGGCATCGATCAGATCTTCTTCCGTGGCATCCGGTTTTGCGTAAAGCAGGTTTTCACGGATCGTACCATTGAAGAGATACGTATCCTGTGTTACTACACCGATCCTGGATCTCAGCCAGGTCAGATCAAGCTGTTTCACATCCACGTTTTCAAAGTAGACCGTTCCCCCGGTCGCATCGTACAGACGCGGGATCAGATTGACCGTCGTACTCTTTCCGGAACCGGAGGGTCCGACCAGAGCGATACTGTTGCCCGCCGGAAGCTCAAAGCAGATATCCTTGAGGATCTCATGCGGGGGATCATAGCTGAAGCGCACGTGGTCAAATTTCACGCATCCCGTTGATGTATCCGGAATAATCGGATGCTCGGGATTTTCGATCTCCGGCTTCATATCGAAGTATTCAAAGATACGGGTAAACAAAGCCATGGAACGGATCCAGTCTACCTGAATGTTCAGCAGGCTGTTTACCGGACCATACATGCGTCCAAGCAGTGTAACGAGAACGGTAATATCACCGACGGTCAGAGTATCATCATACTTCATCATGATGATGCCGCCGACAAGATACAGCATCATCGGTCCGATGGAAGAGAATGTGGAAATCACGACCATAAACCATCTGCCGGCCATGGATTCCTTGATGTTGAGATTGATCATCCGCCGGTTGGCATCTTCGTATTTCTGATATTCCTCTTCTTCCTTGCAGAAGAGCTTGACGAGTGTCTGTCCGCTTACGGACAGCGTTTCATTCAGAATACCGTTGATTTCGTCATTGCATTCCTGCGCCTCTTTCGTCAAAGACCATCTGGTCTTTCCGGCCGCACGGGTCGGAAGTACGAACAGCGGTACGATTACGATACCGACAATCGCCAGCATCCAGTTTCTCTGAAACATGGCGATCAGCGCGACAACAAGCGTGATTGTGTTGGATAGAATACTGGTGAACGTCGAAGTAATCGTACGCTGCACCCCATCGATATCGGATGTCATCCGGGTGATGATATCACCCTGATTATTTGAGGTGAAAAAGCGCTGTGACATGCTTTCAAGATGACGATACATCTTGTTGCGCATGTCAAAGGTAATATGCTGGGCAATCCAGGAATTCAGATAGGATTCCGCAACTCCGATCAGATTCGACCCGAATGTCACTGCCAGAGACAACAGAATCAGACGGATCAGCAGCGGAAGATTGCGGCCGATCAATCCCTTATCGATGATCTCACCGGTCAGTACCGAAGGAAGAATCGAAAGGAATGAGGATATGATGATGCACAGCAGGGTCAGCAGAAACTGTACATAATACGGCTTCAGCCAGGAAAAAATCCGGGCAAGCAGCTCTTTTGTTACTTTCGGAGCGTTTGCCTTTTCTTCTTCCGTCATGAAATTGCGCATGCCGCGGCCCAGACCGCCGCCCGGTCTCATGGTCATGATCGTTCCCTCCTCCTTTTGTGATAATTATACATTTTATGCTTTAACAAAATAGACAAGGTCCGCCTCTTCTTCAATCCGGCGGATAATGTCCGGCACAACGTTTGTTTTCCGCATCCCGCATTTTTCCAAAAGCCGCATGCTGGCATGGTTATCCTTCCGGCAGGCTCCGTAAATAACAGAAACATGGTCCTGGCGCAGGATTTCCATCAGGCTTCTCAGCGCAATCTCGCCATAGCCCCGGTTTCGGTAAGCCGGGCTGATGAGATATCCGACATCTGCGATTCCCCTTGGAATATAAGCCGCATTGATTTCCCCGATCACTTCTTCGCTGTCTCTTAAGACGATCGCAAAATCATAGAAATGGCTTCTTCCCTGCAGCGCGATCCGCTCTTCAATATATTTCCGGATTCCGCAGAGGCCAGCGTCCTTTGGAAGCCCGCTCATTTCCAGAAACGCCGGATCCTGCCCGACATTTCTGTAAAAGGATTCGGCATCCTCTTCTTGAAACGGACGAATGATAATCTCAGCTTCCATGGGATCCCCCTGCTTCCAGAATCCTTAGGATCTCTGCTTCCGAAAGCGGATCCACGGTAATACAGCCGGCATCCAGATAATGGATCTTTTCCGAAGGCAGTGCAGGAATCAATGCGGAGGAAGAAATGGATCCGGGGATCTTCTTAGCGGAAGGATCCAGGAATCGGATCTGAAACTGTGTTTTTTTCAGGGATTCCTCGTTTGGCAGGACGAGTGTCTTTGCGGTCTCAAAGAACCGTGTGGAATTCTCCGCTGCTCCATCAGAAATGCCATAGGACCATGCGGGGTCCTGTGTATTATGAAGCCAGATACGAAGGTTCTTCGCATCCGTTCCGGCCCACATGGTCTCCGCTTCATCCATCCCTGCATAAAGCCAGCGGAACACCCCGCTGACCGGCAGAACTTCCGGTTCGTCATTGAGCACCCCGTTCATCAGCTGATGCAGGTATCGAAGATTTTCGGTTTTCAGACTGGCTCGCTTATCGTAATAGGATTTCGGAACAAATGGCTGTTCGTTGTAATAAACTTCACAGATATCCTGTTTTGCCAGACGTGCAGACATCAGAAAAAAGTCATCGATTTCTTCTTCCGATGCCGGCAGTTCCAGCTTCAGTTCTGTGAAGCGGGCGTCATCGTTCTTCCAGGAAATACGAATACCTCTTCCGATATGATCCGTATGAAACGCCGTGACCGCCTCTTCTCCGCTCTCACCGATCTGAAAACACCCGTCTTTGATCCAGCCGGTCTTCATTCCATCAAGAAGGATCTTTTCCGGTGGGATAATGCGGGCAAAAAAGGATCTGCGGTAAACCGAAACCGTCACCGATTTTTTATCTGCATCCATGTATTTCATCGTAACAAAAGCAACTGAAAAAGCAACGGAATCACTCTCCGTGATCCGCTGCTTCCAGCAGTTTCTTTTCTTCGTCTGTCAGTTCATGAGCTTCAAAGAGATCCGGTCTTACTCTGCGGGTCGTAAGCAGCGATTGCTGCAGGCGCCATTTCCGGATATTCTCGTGGTGCCCTGAGAGCAGCACTTCCGGAACCGGATCACCCTGATAATCCGCAGGATGTGTATACTGCGGATATTCCAGAAGTCCATTCTCATAGGATTCCTCACAGATGGAATCCGAACGGATCACCCCGGGAATCAGCCGGACCACCGAATCGGTGATGACCATTGCCCCAAGTTCTCCGCCGGTCAATACATAATCACCAATGGAGATCTCTTCATCACAGCGCTGAACAATCCGCTCATCCACTCCTTCATAATGTCCGCACAGAAAGATCAGATGGGATTTCTTTGCAAGCTCATGCGCCTTCTTCTGGGTATAAGGAACGCCTTTTGCGGAAAGCAGCACAATATGACTGTCATCGGTCCGGACAGAATTGATGGCGTCAAATGCCGGCTGACATTTCATTACCATTCCCGCACCGCCGCCAAAGGGCTTATCATCAACCGTCCGATGCACATCATGGGCGAAATCACGGACCTGCACAAGATCATAGCTTACCGTTCCTTCCCGGCAGGCACGTCCGACAATGCTTGTGGCAAAGAAATTCTCAAACAGCTCCGGGAACAGCGTTAATATGGAAATTCTCATAACAGTCCGTCAATCACATGGATTGTGATGACTTTGACATCCTTATCTACCTTTTTGACAAACTCCGGAATATTCGGGATCAGTGCATCACTGTTTCCTTCGCGTGCGACCCGAAGATTATCCTGAGCACCATTGGTTTCTTCCACCGCGACCACCTGTCCGATATGACGGCCGGCTTCATCTTCCACCATCAGTCCGATCAGTTCATCGTAGTAATACTGCCCTTCCGGTAATTCGTGACGATCTGCTTCATTCACGCACATAATTCCTCCTTTATATGGCTCTGCCGCATTGATGTCCGGCAGTTCTTCAAACGCTACAAGGGCATAACCCTTATGAGGCCGGTAGCTTTTGACGGTAAACGCTTCGACCTCGCCGTTCCGGTCAATATAGATGGTATGTCCGGGAGTATAACGGATCTCGTCAAAATCCGACCAGCTTTCGATTTTCAGTTCCCCTTTCAAACCGTGCGTATTGATTGCTCTTCCAATTTCGATCAGTGCCATAACGATTTTTCTCCGCTGTATTTACCCGAATTATAACAAAAAGAGGGATTATTCAGCCCTCTCTCCGTTCTCAATTTCTTCAAATTTGATGGTCACACGCTTGTCATCTGTGTGAGACGCAACTGACATGACCTGACGCAGTGCTGATGCCATAGATCCTCTGCGGCCGATGAGACGTGCGATATCATCATTTTTGGCGATGACATGAAGTACAACCTCACGGTCACTGTCACTCGGCATTTCTTTGACGGTAAGAGAATCCTTGTCCTCCACCATCGGGCTGACCAGGTCCAGCAGTACCTTATCAAGCTCCGCCATAATCAATTACTTCTTCTCTTTTCCAACATTCTTCTCATCATTGTATTTCTTCATGATGCCCTGGCGGGAGAGAATGTTGCGGACGGTATCAGAAGGCTGTGCACCTTTCTTCATCCAGTCAATTGCCTTTTCAGCATCAACCTTTACGGTTTCCGGCTCGGTTGTCGGATCGAAATATCCAAGTGTATCAATGACACGGCCGTCACGCGGACTTCTGGAGTCAGCCGCAACGATACGATATCTCGGAGCCTTCTTGGCACCCATACGGGTCAGTCTCAGTTTTACTGCCATAGTTGTTTTCCTCCTTGCGAACGGTACTCATTATGGCAGAACAGAAAAAGACTGTCAAGCATTTTTACTTGACAGTCCTTTCATCCTCACTCAATGATCGGATCACCCTTGTGAACCGGACCCGGTCCCTTGAAATGGAACACCTGATCTTTTGGATCCGTGATGATCAGCATCGTGGAAACATCATATGTTTTTGCGAGTTTCGCAAAATCCACGGTTACGATCGGATCGCCTGCCTTTACCGCATCTCCCTGCTTTTTATGGTGCAGCGTGAAACCGTCTCCTTTGGCATTGACGGTTTCAATGCCGATATGAACCAGCACTTCAACTCCATTCTTCATCGTTACTCCAAATGCATGCCCGGTCGGAAACAGTACGGTAAGCGTACCGTTAAGCGGAGAACAAATCGTCACCTTTTCTTCCGGGTAACGGAAAGCAACGCCATCCCCCATCATCTTTTCTGCAAAGACCGGATCACTGACGGTGGAAATATCAATCTGTTCCCCGTCTGCCGGAGCGATGATCATATCATCACTGACATGAATGGTATTCTCTGGTTCATCTTCTGTTTTTTTGAAAAAATCAAAAATTCCCATATATTGTTAAATCTCCTGATTAAGTAAATTATGCATGAAACAGACTGTTCTCTGCAATTTCGATTATCATTTTCATAAAGCTTTCACATTAAAAAAAGCTTCCGGTGTATTCCCGAAAGCTTTGATCATCAGAATTTGTACGGGTTTTTGCCCGGACGGCCGTAGCGCATCTGCGGATTCTTCTTCATCGCTTCTTCCATTCCGCCCATCATGCGTTCCAGATTCTCTTCATTGAGTGAACCATTTTTCTGCATGGT
>JAEEPV010000149.1 GCA_016284975.1 Solobacterium sp. | reverse complement strand
GATATGTACGATAATCGTCTTGTATAGTATTCGAAACGCTGTGCAGCCCTGCATGGCGTTTTTTTCATTCCGAGATTCAGTTATGATGGATATATGGGATACCAAATGACAGTGAAACAGCGGCTGATTGTACTGCTCATAGCTTTATGTGCCGGTTTTCTGATGGGGTTCATCAAGCAGATCATCGTTTACCCGAATGATCAGCAGTATATTGTCCGTTATCCGAAATACGCTTTCGCAGGACAGACTGTTACGATTACGACAGTCGAAAACTGCCCGGTTACGTTCCATGCCAATGCCGAAGGATTCGAACATGTCAGTGAAACGGAATACCGTCTGCGAATGCCGAATCAGAATGTGTATCTGAGTACCGAAAAGCGAGCAGAAGAATGATGGAAAACAAAACAGTGAAATACTATCGAATCATACCGCTGAACCGGATCGGAAGAAAAACGGAATCCGGTTATGAACTGTATCGAAACGGACAGTGGGAGCAGGACAGGGAATATCTTATTTCCGATCGGCTGATGGGTTACGACCCCAGTGAGCCGCCCGGATCTCCCTATGGAATCGGGAATACGGAAATCATGCAGGAGATCGAAGAGATCACAGCGGAAGAAGCCGAAAAATACATCCGTTGATAAAAGCGAAGCAACTTACAATGCTTCGCTTTTACTTACTTTTTTAAAGTGTCGTATTCTGCTTCTTTGAAACCAACCAGTACGCGGTCCTTCTGAACCAGGACAGGCCGCTTTACCAGCATCCCGTCAGTTGCCAGCAGCTGAAACATTTCATCTTCACTCATTTCATTCAGCTTTTCCTTTAAATTCATTTCCCGGTAAAGCTGCCCGCTGGTATTAAAGAACTTCTTTACGGGAAGACCACTCACGGACTGCCACCTGCGCAGTTCTTTTTCGGTAGGAGGATCTTCTTTGATCATGCGTTCTTCGTAAGGAATACCATGTTCATCCAGATATTTTCTGGCTTTGCGGCAGGTACCGCATTTTGGATAACATACAAACAACATTCACATATTCCTCCTTCAGTCTTTTTTCTGAAGTTCGGTCCAGCCCTGAGGCACTTCCGGCAGGGTGCCGGAAACCCCGACCGTATCGCCGGTATTTGTCTGGTAGACATGATCTGAAACAACACTGTGCTGTACGGTTCTGCCGTCGGTTGTTTCATAACTGTTGACCCCAAGGATCGCTTCGGTCCAGTTCTTGGAAATCCGATCCTGCGATGCCATGCGGTTGTTATATCCCTGCATGATGATATCGCTTGTTTCACTCAGTGTCCGGAAAATCTCACGCTGTCTCTGGGCATTGATCTGCTGCGACTGGATTGCGTAGTTGGCAACACTCTGAAGCTGCGACTGTTCCTGCTGGCGAACCTGCCAGTGGTACTGTTCCAGCCTTTGATCCAATGCGGGATCCTGTTTCCAGGTCTGTGCAAAGGTGAGGAAGTACTGAGTGATTTCTTTTTCTTTTTCAACCGGACCGGTCGCAAAATAGACACGTCTGCTTCCCCAGTCAACCAGGTCAACCTCATCGCCTTCCTCCCAGCCATGGCCGAATGCGCCAAGCATTGCCGGATCGGAGTTTTTCTTTTTTCCGATTCCAATGAGCGACTGCAGACCCTTTGTCATTTTCCGGTTCAAAACACCGATGACAGCCGCATCATATTCTTCCAGCCCAAACAGATCCGCTCCGACAAGTATGGTGCGGACTGTACCATTCTGCTGATAATGACCGATCATGGCCATCGACTCACAGAGGATATTATTCAGCCGCATTTCGCAGGAAATATTCGGAAGCTGAATATGGGCGTTTTCCTCAAAGCGGGATATCAGTTTCGCTGCTTCTTCATTCCGGTTTCGGTTATACTGCGTATCCAGCGGGCCATAGGAAACCGGAGTAATTGCCGTATTGACCAGCTGCCTTCCCAGTTCCAGCAGATAATCCTTTGGATCCATATATTTCTTCCACTGTTTTCTGGGAAATCCAAGCTGAAGCGGTCCGTTTAAAACAAAGTGATACCAGTGGTCTCCGCTGCGGCTGCTGAATGCCATGGTGCCGTCCGGACTTTTAGAGGAGACGGCGGTACCAAACGGCGTGATCTCGTCGATCCTGGTTTCTGCGTATGTACCGCTGGTGCTCCAGCCATTTGGAATCACGGCTGTTCCAAGCGGTATGCCGGTCTTATTATCGGTAAAGCGGACTCCTTCTGCCTGTTTCTGCTCACTGGGTTCGTACGTAATGTTAATCATCGTTCCGCAGTAAGGGCAGTACAGGGATCTGGTCCCAAACGGGGCATTAAATGTACCGCCGCAGCTGGGACAGTTCAATGATTTTACATCCATATGATTGTTCCTCGATTCTGAATCCACTATACCAAGTATTCCTGGGAAACGGAAAGACAAGGATAGTAACGATGTTATGGAAAAACGGGCCTTTTAAGCCCGCTTCCGTTTTAATCCGAAAGTCAGAAGATAAATGCCATAGCCGATGCTCGTTCCGGCCGTATTGAGAAGAATGTCATCGATGTCGCTTCCCCTTACCCCAAACGGAAGCTGAACAATCTCGATGCAGAGCGATATCAGCATTCCCGCCAGAAGCACTTTCCAGAACCGGTCGAGTTTCCGGTAGATCAGGGGAAGGAGAATCCCGCAGGGAATGAACATGGCGATATTTCCCAGGACATTCACATACAGCTCGCGCCGGGTCTCATACCAGAGCAGCTGCCGGAGCGGAATCAGGTTCATGCGGAACGGGTAGGCCGTGGAGGGATCGAAGATCAGGGGCTGAATATGCCCGTTGATCCGGTCAAAGGGAAAGAACGTAAAGCGGAGGATCACCGCGAGATTGACATACATCAGAAAAAGAACGGCTTCCCGCTTCCAGTCGATATGTTTCTGACGCGTCCATATTACCGTACGGTTCAAAAGCCAGACGGTGGTGTAAAGCGCTTCTCCCGCGATAAACGGTATTTCGATCATTCCGTTTCTTTCTCCTGTCTTTTCATTCCCTTCCGAAAGAATCCCTTCGATTGTAAGCTTTTCTGTTCCGGGAAACAACGTCCCCCTTCACGATGGTAACGGATTTCGAAAAAAGTTCCCGAAGGAACTTTTACAGGTCAGGGTTTCCGCAATGCCGCAGAAGGGGATTCGGAATACAGAACGGATTCGGTAGAGATATTGACCGTGATCGGTATTCCCTGGATCGTGTGAATCGTAGAGATCGCGCTGGCGATCGCATACTCGTCATGAAGCAGCTGACTGCGGTCCGCTACCTGACGCAGGATCACAAATTCATCTCCGCCGATTCTGGAAACGACGCTGTTGTCACCCATGATGGAAGACAGTATTTTGGCAATCTGGATCAGCAGTTCATCTGCGATCTGTGAACCGTAAAGATGATTGAATTCCCGGAAGTGATTGATATCGATACTGATAATCGAGAAATCGATTCCCTTTTCAATATAGCTTTGCTGGTAACGGTTGAAGGTTTCGATTGCACCATTGGAGTTCAGCAGACCGGTGAGTTCATCAATCCCGTTATTGGAATCTTCAATATTGGCGCCTTTGTCCCGGAACATGCCGATGAGACCAATAATCCTGCCGTTTTTCCAGACCGGGAATTTCGAGGCCACAATCTTATGATCGATTCCGTGAACGATACAGCTGCCAGCCGCATCATAAATGGGATTTCCGTTCAGTACATCCTGCTCATCTTTCATAAACGGAGCCGGGTCAACATGCCAGCCCATATCTTCATCGGTATTGCCGATGATGGAGGTCGTAGAAGGGAAGCCATAGAAATCCAGGAAGAACTTGTTGGCACCGAGGAACCTGCGATTCTGGTCTTTCCAGAACACACCGAAGGGAACTCCCTCTACAAGTGCGTCAAACAGAGCACTCTTGGAGTAGACGGTCTCGGTCGGATCGCCATGCTTTTCCGAAGTCAGTGTTTTTTCGCTGTCGAAATGCAGATCCAGATTTTCTGCCTGTTCCTGAATGGTTTCCGCGATTCCATCTCCGTCTGTCAACATGCTTAAGATAACCGGACGTCCGTCAATACGTACCAGTGAAAACATGCACAGCTGCCATTCATAGATTTCATCTCCTTCATAGATTCGAAAGAGCGAACCATGGAAGGAATGATTGGATTTCTGCAGAAGCTTTGAAAGAATTTCCGGATCATAGAGCTTCAGGAACCGTTCCTGATCATCCGGATGGATGTTGAGTTCCGCAAATTCCTCAACCGCTTTTTTCAGAGGCAGGTTTGCGTAATTTCCACGGAAGCGGCCGCGGCTTTTGTGGATATTCAGCAGACGGTCATTTTCAAGATCGAGTATATCCACCCGCTCAAACAGCGCGTAAACGGAACGAAGTGCCTTATCCTTAATACCTCCTGCCACAAAGTTGGAGATCCTGGAGATATTCATGGCACGGACAAAGATAACACTGGTATGGGTATTCTCGTTGGTTGCGATGGCGCGCATCTGCAGGTTGCAGTAATCACCGTTCAGTACAAGATCAACCGGTTCGGTAGAATGGGTTTCGATTGCTTTCTCCGCAGCCCGGCGCATGCGTTCCACAAGACGGTTGTTTTTATTGTTAAGATTGGCATCCAATACCTTCAGGTCACCGATGTGAAGCGGAGCGATAAAATCCTGAAAGGCCGTATTGATCACCAGTGTACGGATATGATCTTCCGTATATTCAAACAGTCCCATCGGCTGGAAACCGGCATCGATCTCCGACAGGTTTTCTTCTCCCAGCGGATGGGTGCTGAGAAGGTTGACCTGACCGATTATGGAAGAGTAACGGGCATCTTCCTGATTCTCCCGCGGATACGAGAGGTTTTTGATTTCTTCCCGCGGCAGGGGCCGGTCAAAGTAATAACCCTGCGCGATTTCACAGCCCGCGTCCATCAAAAACCGCAGCTGTTCTTCCGTTTCAACGCCTTCACACAGGGTCGTAATGCCAAGATCCTTGGCCATGTTTATAACGGAACGGACGATCGTCTTTGTCTTCAGGGAACGCAGGGGATCGGGAAGACCGGAGAGGAACGCCATGTCGATTTTCAGTACATCAAAATCAAAGTCCTTTAAGGTATTCAGAGAAGAGAATTCACTGCCGAAGTCATCCAGCCAGATACGATACCCGTGCTCACGGAACCGCTGGGCAGCGTTCTTCAGAGAATCACCGGCTTTACTGAGCGCACTTTCCGTGATCTCGATATCCAGATATTCCGGCTTCAGCCCATAACGGCGCACCATCGCATCGATCGTTTCAAATACATCACAGAGATCAAAATCCAGACGGGATAAATTGATGGATACCGGAACAATGGTACGGCCGGATTCCATTACACCGTGCAGATCCTGACATACCTGTTCTGCGATATACAGATCCAGCGTGTGGATCAGATGTGCATTTTCCAGTACGGTAATAAACGCAGCCGGGGAGAGAAGCCCATACATCGGATCTTCCCACCGGGCCAGAGCTTCAAGCCCGCAAAGCATGTTCGTCTGGATCCGGATCAGCGGCTGATAGTAAACCTTGATATAGTGCATCTCGATCGCCTGACCGATATGGTCAACGATGTATTTATTGGTCAGAAGCGATTCGGAAAGTGACGGATTGTAATAGTCGTAGATCTGGTCAAAATGACCCTTGCAGTTTTCACAGGCAAGACGGGCCTTATCCAGCATCAGCAGCGGACTGGTTTCATAATCCCTGATTTCGTAAATACCGGCTTTTACCAGCATCGAAAGGGTGGGATGGTAGGAAAGCACCTGTTCATGAATCGAACGGATCCGATCAGTCACATCCGTTACAGTCGTAAGGACTGCGAAATGATCGTCTCCGATGCGGGAGACCAGTTCTCCGGGAAAGGTATTCTGAATGGACATTGCGGTAAACACCAGCATTTCATCGCCGGCTTTCGGACCGAGCGTACTGTTGTAAAGCTTGAAATTTTCGATATTAAAAAACAGAAGACTGGCTTTTTCGTTGACCAGCTTATCCGGAGGCAGTTTCAGGATCGCGTTCTGAAAACCGTCAAGGTCAGGAAGACCGGTTAGTTTGTCGAATGAGTCGCAAACAAAGTCCATTGGAACATCCTTTCGGCAGTAACCCGCGTTGTGTAATATGCAAATTCCGGAGCGGCGGAGCTCTTGATCCGGTGAAATTGGACGCGGCCTTCCGGCAGAATTGGTACCGTAAGTAATCGCTATTGCGTAAACGGCGTAGCACCTTTGTTCAAATACTATGATGAAACTGTACGAGAAAACCATTCGTGCAGTTTTTTCGTATTTGAAATGGAGGTGAACGAATAATGGATAAACGTTCAAAGATTTTACAGATTGCACGCTACCTCGAGACAGGTGATTATTCTCAAAAGATGATTGCGGAAATGGTACATGTCTCCAAGAATCAGGTGTCTGTAGTTAAGAAAGTAACTGAGCAAAATGGATGGACGCTTGAAGATCTGACACAGATGAACGATGACGAACTACAGGAGAAGTTCCGGCGCAAAGATATTCCGATCTCCACCGGGCTCCGCGAAACAATCTATCGTATTCCGGATTATGAGCGGATGTGTAAAGAGTTACTGAAACCAAATGTCACAAAATCAATTCTCTATGATGAATATGTAGAAGAGTGCATCCGATCCGGAACCATTTATTATCAGAAAACACAGTTCTATGACCTGTTTGAACGGTCTTTGAAACGGAAATCTTTTTCAGAGATCATCCGACATAAGCCAGCAGACGAAGCCGAAGTTGATTGGACCGGCGATCCCGCCCGATGGACAGATCCGGATACCGGTGAAATCGTAGTAGGATGGCTGTTCGTAGGAGTATTGCCGTTCAGCGGTTATGGATACGCAGAAGTATTCCCGAACATGAAACTCCCAAGCTGGATCACAGCGCATGTCCACATGTTTGAGTATTTCGGTGGCACAACACGTGTGCTTGTTTGTGACAATCTGAAAAGCGGAGTTATCAAACATCCAGTTACCGGGGATATTGTGTTACAGCCAGATTATGAAGCATTTGCCAATCATTACAGAATGATGATCGCGCCGGCAAGAGTCCGGAAACCGGATGACAAGCCGACTGTAGAAAACCTTGTTGGCAAGCTTGAGACACATATTCTGGCACGTCTTCGAAATATACAGTGTTTCTCGATTGAAGAATATAACCTTGAGGTACGCCGTGAGCTCGATCGGTTTAATGCCAGGCCATTTCAGAAAAAGGAAGGAAGCAGATTAACAACTTATCAACAGTACGAATCGGCTGAGATGAATCCGCTGCCTTCAATTCCTTATGAATACTTCATCAAGAAAACGGCCATGGTTCAAAGTAACTGCTGTATCAGTTATGGGAAGAACTATTACTCTGTGCCGTACCGGCACATAGGAGAACGTGTAACATTACGCGTTTATAATGACCGTCTTGAAGTATGGAGTGGTGCTGAAAATCTGTGCACTCACAAACTTGTTATAGGAAGGATCGGTGTCTATCAGACAGATAACAATCATTTCCCGCCGTACAGTTCGAATTATGGTGACTGGAACAGCGATCGCTTCCGCAGATGGGCAAGAGAATATGGTCCATATACCTATGAAGTGATCGATCGGTTATTCAGCAGCGGAGGCGCAGAACAGAAGTATTACAACGGCGCCCGATCCATATTAAAACTGGCAGACCAATACACTCGCCCCAGAGTAGAACAGGCCTGTCAGTTAGCACTGAGACATTACAAACGTCCCATCTATAGGAATATTAAGGCGATTCTTTATAACGGACAAGATATAAAAGAATTGCCTGTGCTTGGCACTCAGTCAAAGATAGCAGACACACATGCGGAACAGTCACATGTCAGAGGAGCAGAGTATTATGCGCGTAAGAAAGACTGATGAAACAAAACTGGCCGAGGTGACCGGCCGCCTGCGGGATCTTCACATGAATACAATGGCTGAGGAACTGATCCGATTGGACGAGAGCGGAGAATTGTATTCTGAGCCGGCAATCGATATTCTGGATCAGCTGACGAGTCTTCAGGAGATATCCTCTGATAACAGCACGACTGAACGCTACAAGAAAGCCGCAAGGCTTTATTGGCCGATGGCAGATCTCGAGGATGTGCTGTATATTCCGGAACGGCATATCAATATTGCGATGGTCGATAAGCTGCGCACCAATGACTATATTTCCCGCAGTCTGAATGTACTGATGTCTTCGGCGACTGGATGCGGAAAAACATTCTTTGCCTGTGCATTTGGAAACAATGCCTGTGAAAATCAGTACTCTGTCCGCTACTTTACGATGGTTGACCTTCTGTACTCATTCCGGGAAGCAGATGAAAAAGGCAAGTATGTAAAGTTTTTGAATAAAGTGGCTAATACTAACCTGATCATCATTGATGATTTTCTGCTTACAACTGCAGAGCAGCGTGATGTTGAATACCTCTATCGGCTGGTCAACAGTAAGACACGGAAGAATAAGCCACGATCATTTATCATCTGTTCACAGCTTATGCCGGAAGAGATGTATACCCGGCTGAGTGCGGTATCACCCAGTCTGGCGGATGGAATCATCAATCGCTTATTCGCAAAGTCCTATACATTCGAAATCAAAGGAAACTCAATGCGGGAAGTCGATATTTCATCTGAATTACAGCGCCAAAAGAACAATCAATAACGAAGTCGGCTCCTCATCATTTGATGGGGAGCCGTTTACGACATGTATAGTCTCTCAGAATTGTACGTTACCATATTGCCGGAAAGGCGGTACCAATCAAGCCGGATATACGGTACCAGTACTTACCGGAACGCCTAGTCCAAAAGTCCG
>JAEEPV010000148.1 GCA_016284975.1 Solobacterium sp. | reverse complement strand
CCTTGCGGCCGATGAGATCCTGGTCATCAAAGACGGCGTCATCTGCGAGCGGGGCCAGCATGCGGATCTGATCAAGCTTGGCGGCGTCTATACGGAGCTATACAATACACAGTTCGGCAAAGCAGCGATTCTGCAGCCGCAGGGTTCGGAAGAAGGAAGAGTTGCCGGATGGAATGCAAATTATACGGAAGGAGAAGATTACTTTTGTTCGGATGTAGAATAGAGGTAGTCTCAGGGAGGTTTGACACATGAAATTTCGAAAACTGAGTGCGCTGTTTCTGTCGGTAATGATGCTGGTCAGCACTACTGGCTGCGAGCAGGCACAGGTTGCAAACTATGACATTAACCAAAATGCTGAAAATCTGACGGATGAAGAGAAGCAGAAGCTGGCAGAATACTTCGAGCAGGCGGCCAATCAGCTCCGTGAAGGAGAGGTTCCGAGCGGTCTTTTAACCGATACCGAAGGAACTGGGCAACCGGAAGCGAAAACAGAAGCGGCTAAGGAGCCGGAAACCAAAACAGAGGAAAAAGCGGATCCTCTGAAGAAGGAAAAAGAGAATGCCGCGAAGGAAGCGGAATTCTATAAACTGGATGAAACCGGACACGCGAATGTGACACTGGAAGAGATTCTGGCTCATTATCGCGGTGTCGATGAAACTGCACTGGACGGCATCATTGCCGAGATGGATCAGTATGATCAGGAAAACAAAAATGACCCGGAACCGGAAAAGACAGTCACAGAACTGTATAAGCTTCTGGATGAGATGTATGCGTATGAAGATGCCCAGGAGACGATGTCCGGTGTAATCTACAACCTCGATACGACCGTTACGGAAAACGGGGATAAAGCGGCGGCAGATTCGACAAAACTCACACTGCTGAGCAACAAGGCAAAGATGGCAGTAAAGCGGGTTCTGGAAGGACCTTATGCGGATGCCTTAAAAGAAGTTATCGATGCGCACAAGGTTGAAAAATTTCTTGCCACGAAAGAACTCAGTGACCGCGGCAGGGAACTGGAAGAGGCCAATGACAAACTGGTTGTGGAATACAAGGCAGTTTTGAATGAACCGCTGACCGTCACTTATGAAGGAATTGACTATTCCTTTGAAGATATCAGTGATGAAAAGATTGAAGCGACAATCCGTAATACGGTTGAAACGATGCTGCAGAAAGAACTGGCGGCGAAAGTTTATCCGATCTATCACCAGCTGATCGTAAACCGCAATGAACTGGCTAAGGAATACGGCTATGAAAACTATGCGGAATATGCCTATAAGGAAGTTTACGGACGTGATTATACGACCGGTGAAATCAAAGCGCTCGCAGATGAAATGTTCAATATGATCAGCGGACTGATGATTTCTTCTCTGTTTCTGCGGGGAGATGCAAGTCTTGCCGCATTCACTTACACCGAAAGCAATGAGGCGATGCTGGAAACTCTGAAAAACCAGATCACCACGGTTGTCCCGGAACTGGAAGAATCCATAAGCTACCTGATCGACAACAAGCTGTATACCTTCGGAAGTGAAAAGGTGAGAGCACCCGGCGCCTTTATGGCTCCGATGCGTCCTTTGCGCTCTGGCTTTGTTTATGTAACGCGTACGGAAACCGGAAATGATTATGAAACGATCACGCATGAGTTTGGACATTTCAACAATGCCTATCGTGTTTCCGAATCCCCGCTTGCTCTGACGCAGCATCTCGACATACTGGAAGTCCATTCCCAGGGACTGGAGCTGCTCGGCTCTTCTACGCTTTCAAACGTATTCCCGGATGCCAAGGGAGACTTTTCAGCAAACACTGTTTTTGATATGACGCAGAATATTACCAGTGCTCTGATGGTTGCGGCATTCGAAATTGCCTGTTATGAAAAGCCGGATATGACCCTGGAAGAGATGAACATGGAATTCGGCAAATACATGATGATCTGCATGACGGGCGGAAATGCAGAGGCTGCTCCGGAGAGCGGGATCTGGGCGGAGATTCATCATATCTTTGAATCCCCGCTGTACTACAGTGCTTATGCGATCTCTGCACTTTCAGCACTGGATATCTATGCCGGCTATCTGGATAATCCGGAAGAAGGTGTGAAACGATACGTCGATCTGAGCTATATCGATCCGAATCTGCCGTATAAGGAGGCAGTGAACAAGGTCGGCCTGCGTGATATGACGCAGAAGGAAAATATCAGTGCAGTAATCGATACAATCACACAGAAGTTTAATGACAAGATGTTCTCCGGTGACGGCAATGTGCTTGAGACGATTGGACAGCTGTTTGGAATGCTGCTGCTGGATTATCTCGAAAAAGAGAAATGATCCTTATCGCGATTTGAGAAACTTTACGAAGCGGGTGTGCATTAACATCCGCTTTTTCTACGGTACAATAGGCGCATATGATGCTGTATGACAGAACGATCCGGGAACCACTGTTTGACTGGCTGGAAGGCCGGTATGGGAAACAGCGTATTCTCGAAGAAATCGTGATCGGAAAGAGCAGGGCAGATGTGGTGCTGGTACTTTCTTCCGAGATCTGGGGAATCGAGATCAAAAGTGATGCGGATACCTATACCAGACTTTCTGCCCAGGTGAAAGACTATAACCGCTATTTTGACCGCAATATCCTGGTTGTCGGCACAAGACATGCGCACCACGCTGCGGAGCATGTACCGGATCACTGGGGCATCATTACCGTGGAACCGGAAGAGAATCGGGCGGATTTCTATGAACTGCGAAAACCGGGCGAAAATCCGAAGGTAAAACTGGAAAAACAGATCACGCTGTTATGGAGACCGGAGCTGGTGCAGCTGCAGAAACAGTTTCATCTGCCGGCCTATGCTCAGAAATCCAAGAAGTTCGTTCAGGAAAAACTGCTTGAAAAAGTACCTTCAAAGGAACTGAAACAGGCAATCTCAGAGGTCCTGTTTGAGCTGGATTATACGATGATCGAAGAGACGATCGAAGCCTACCGAAGGACGCATTAGGAAGATGGATTTTCCGATCTCACATATGCAATGAACAACAGTCTTTTTCATAACTGCCACAGGGCGCTTTTATAATGTTATAATAAGAGACCGAAAGGAGAAATTTGCCTTGTCAACTTATAACGTAAATCTGACACTGGAGAATATCCGGACGATTACGATCATGTTTCTGGATATTTTTATCATGTGGATGGTCCTATATTATGCAATACAGCTTGTTCGTTCCAACTCGAAAACGGTACAGATCTTTAAGGGAATCCTGCTGGTTCTGATTATTGATACGTTAGCGACGTTCCTGGGACTGAAAACCGTATCGTATGTAACGAATATTTTCATTAACTGGGGATTTCTTGCGATCATCATTATCTTCCAGCCGGAGATCCGCTCGGTGCTCGAGCGGCTTGGAAAGACGAATGTCTTCTCCCGTATGACGACCCTGACCGGAAACGAGAAGGAAAATCTCGTCGATCAGATCGTTACGGCAACGATGCTGCTGAGTCAGGATCAGACTGGTGCACTGATTTCGATCGAACAGAGCCATACGCTGGAAGATTTCATCGCGACCGGAACGAAGCTCAATTCGGATGTTACAGCAGAGCTGCTTACCTCGCTTTTCGTAACATCCACACCACTCCATGACGGTGCTGTCATCATTCAGGGTGACAAGATCGCATGTGCCAGCGCTTATTTCCCGCCGACCAATCTGGATCTGCCGTCCCGCTACGGCGCAAGACACAGAGCTGCCATCGGTATCAGCGAGATCTCCGATGCGGTGACGATCGTCGTTTCAGAAGAGACTGGAGCTGTATCCATCGCGGAAAGCGGCAAGCTCTATCCAGTCAGCCGCAATGAGCTGCGCAACTATCTGCTCAGAGTGATCTGCGGCGAGATCACCGAAGTCAGAACCGCCGGCGTGAAACAGGAGAATCTCATCAT
>JAEEPV010000018.1 GCA_016284975.1 Solobacterium sp. | reverse complement strand
TGCCGATCTATCACGGTACATCCGATACAGTGCTGCAAGTTGGTATCGGTCATTTGGAAGGGACAAGCCTTCCGGTTGGCGGAGAGGGAAGTCACTGCAGTGTATCGGGACACAGAGGTCTTCCAAGTGCACGTCTGTTTACGGATCTGGGACAGCTGCAGGAAGGGGACCGCTTTACGATTACCGTACTGGATCAGACCATGACCTATGAAGTGGATCAGATCCGTATTGTACTGCCAAATGAACTGGAAGAGCTGGCAATCGATCCGGCCGCAGATTATGTCACACTGGTGACCTGTACTCCATATGGCGTGAACAGTCATCGGATGCTGGTGCGGGGAAAACGGGTGGAAAATGATCCGGATGAAGTGATCGTGCTTTCCGAGGCAGTACTGATTGAACCGCGCATATTTGCGTTTGGAATCTCGATACCGATGTTTCTGCTTCTTTATATTTGGATGATGGTCAGCACCGGCAAAGAAATCCAATATAAGAAAGATAAGCGTCTTGCACAGGAAGAAATACATCAGCGAATGGAACACCGAAGTGAGATCGCTGAGGGAAAGATGAATGCAGAAGAGCAGAAGGGAGAAACAGAATGAAAAGGATTTTCTGGATTGTCGTTATGGCAATAACGGTTCTTTTTCGGATCCCGGTTCATGCGTCATCTGAAACATTGAATATTGAAGAAAAAGATGACTGTTCGATCACCCTTCTTCTGGGAGAGGGAGACCAGATGCTTGTCGGAGGCACGATCGCACTGTACAAAGTAGCTGGCGTACACCAGAAGCCGCTTTATTTTGATGTGAGTCGGGGCCAGTTTGCGGGTTCGGATACCGTAAAGGATATTCCGGGCATGAACAGTCAGAAGCTGGAGGAACAGAATTCTGCGATCGCCCAGAAACTTGAAAAGGAAACAAACGAGAATGCGGTTGTCCCGTTAAGTCAGAAGAAAATCGAAAACGGTCAGGTGAAGTTTGAGGGACTTACACCCGGTCTGTATTTCTTGGTTCAAAGTGAACTGTCCGAGGGGCAGCGCAAGATGAACCCGTTCCTTTTATCAATACCAGATCAAAGCGGCAGCTATGACCCGGTTCTGAAACCGAAACCGGGTATCTATTACCCACCGGAACCTACTCCAACTCTGACGCCAACCCCGTCGCAGCCTCCGGAAACGACAGAACCGCCGGCTACGCCATCTGTGCCCGAACAGCCATCAAGACCACAGCTGCCGCGAACGGGGCAGAACTGGCTTCCGGTTCCGTTTCTTTTTGCGGTAGGAATTATATTGATTGTTCATGGCATCCATCTCTTCAGAAAGGACAGGACCGAGTGAACCGAATATTGGAAAAACGAACGCTGAAACAAAGTGGACTGCTGTCGGTTGTTTTCGGCGTGCTGTTTCTGCTGACTGCTGTTTATATAGCAGGAAGCAATCTGTATGAGGATCAGCAGGCCGGCATTGCCAGTTCACGGATCATGAAACAACTTCAGATCCGTGAGGAAAAGCTTCACGCTCCAAATGATCTTCCAAAGATATCCGGCAGTATTCCTTCCGAAGAGAAAGAAGAAGAGATACTGCTCGATGAAGTGGGCGGGGTAAGGTATCTTGGATATCTGACGATCCCGGATCTGGATCTGATACTGCCAGTGGCGTATGACTGGGATTTTGACCAGCTGAAACAGAGCCCGGCAAGATATACCGGATCCTATTTAGAAAATGATCTTGTGATCTGCGCGCATAATTCCCGGTCTCATTTCCGGAAACTGCTTCAGATGCCGATCGGAAAGAATGTCTATCTGACTTCTCCGGATGGAAGTGTATATAAATATGTAGTCTCTGCGATCGAAGACCTTTCCGCGGATGAAACCGTTCGGATGACCGGAGAATCGATTTCAGAAAAAGGATGGGATCTGACTCTGTTTACCTGCACGCTGGATGCACTCTCCCGGCATGCCGTCCGTTGCATTCGAACGGACTGAAAAAATCTGTTTACAAACTATTGTGAATGATGGTACTATCACTAGGCGAGTCGATGAAATGTTTTTTTCATCTGCTCCTTGCCAGAAATGGCCGTTAGACCAGAAGGAGGTGTACAAATGAGCAAGTATGAAGTCATGTACATCATCAATGCCAGCGTGGAAGAAGAAAAGCGTACGGCCCTGATCGAACAGCTCGGCGGAATTATCACCAGTGAAGGCGGTAAGATCGTCAAGACAGACGAATGGGGAATGCGTGAATTCGCGTATGAGATTGATGATATGACCAAGGGTTACTATGTAGTAGTTACCTTTGAGGCAGAGAATGCCGGCGTTAAGGAATTTGACCGTCTGATGCGGATCAATCCGAATGTTGTGCGTTTCATGATCGTCAACATCGATGAAAAGCCTGAGCCCAAGGAGAGCAAGTAAAAATGAGTGGAATTAACAGTGTCGTACTGGTAGGCAGACTGACAAAGGATGTGGAAGTCCGCAAGACAACCGCAGGAATCTCCTATGCCCGCTTTACCGTTGCGTGCGACCGACGTTTTTCCTCCAGCCGGGATCAGAACAATGCCAATCAGCCCACCGCGGATTTTATCAGCTGTGTGGCATGGCGGCAGAGTGCTGATTTCCTTGGAACCTATGGCAGAAAAGGCTCTATGGTAGGAGTGAACGGTTCTATTCAGACTGGAAGCTATACCGACCGGGACGGAAAGAAGGTCTATACGACCGATGTTCTGTGCGACCGGGTCCAGCTTCTCGAGTCGAGAGGATCTTCGCAGAGTCAGACTTCGTCCTACCAGGCACCGGAACCTCAGGATCCCTATGCAGGTTCCGCGGATCCCGCTGCTGACAGCGGGTTCAACACAGGTCCCAGCTACGATATCGCCAGCGACGACCTGCCGTTTTAAATGAATAAAAGATAAAGGAGACCATCATGGCATTCAAGAAACAGAGAATGGGCGGTCGTAAGGTATGTTATTTCACCAAGAACAACATCACCTATATCGACTATAAAGATGTAGAGCTTCTGAAGCGGTTCATCAGTGCCAACGGCAAGATCATTCCGCGCCGTGTCACTGGAACAAGTGCGAAATATCAGCGTCAGCTCGCTGCCGCGATCAAGCGCGCTCGTCAGATGGCTTTACTGCCGTATGTAGCAGACTGACCGATCTTCCAAAGATCGGTTTTTCTTTGCCTTTTCGGAGGACTGTTGAAACTGTCTCAGAAGGGCAAACAATGCTATAATTTACACTTGATCACCGCTGTGATTTTTTTGGAGGTGCTTTTTCGTGAATAACAATGTACGAAAACTGACCGACGGCGCCATGATGTGTGCAATCGTCGGGGTCGTATTATTAATAAACAGACAGCTGGGCGGACTGTTCCAGGACATGTTCCTGTTTCTGTTTCCGATTCCCATGGTCTTTTATTCGGCCAAGTACGGCTGGAAGGACAGCATTATTGTTCTCATTGCGATGTGCCTGCTCGGTTTTATGCTGGGAGGAGTCATAACCCTGTTCTATATCGGAAGCGACAGCATTATCGGTCTCGTGTATGGAAACGGAATCTACACCAGACAGAATACCCATAAGGTGGTGCTGATCACGATGGCCATGGGTGCGCTTGTCAATGTGCTTTCAACCGTGGTCTTTGCGTCGTTTTTCGGCTATGACATCGCAGCAGAAACCGCTGAGATTGAACAGGTCATGAATCAGGTATATCAGCAGACCGGTGCACAAGTGCCGGCAACGGTAAACATGGGACAGTATATCCGTACGATTTTTGTGGTGACCGCCATCATGACCGGTGTCATGCAGGGCTTTGTGACCCATGTGCTTTCGAGACTCTTGCTGAAGCGGATGCGTTTTAATATCGAGCCGGCAACACCGGTATCGGAATATTTCCCGCCCAAATGGACCGGGTATCTTGGCTTTGCGGGCTTCTGTGCCTATTACTATTCCATGCTGCGACCTTTGGAAAATGAGATCGCTCAGAATACACTTCAGGGACTTGGCATGTGCGGCTTTCTTTACCTGCTGGTCTACGGGTATATTGCACTCATTGTTGTGATGCGGATCCGCTATCCGAAGATGAGGGGACTGGGCATGCTGCTGGGATTGCTTGCGATCTTTATCATGCCGGTGGGAATGGTGATTTTCGGGTTCCTGTATATCACGACGGATTTTCATTCCAGACTGCTGGGAGGAGTAACAAATGCAGAAAAAGATAAGTGATCTTCGGCGTTTACTGTTTGCTGTGATCGTGGTAGAAGCACTTCTGCTGTTCTTCTTCCGGGTCGGACTGGAGAAGGGCATCCTGTCCGCAACGATCATTCTGATCATTCAGGGGATCATGTTTGTTTATCTGACGGACCGCATTGAAACGCTTACCCATGAACAGGCATCCGGTATTACGGAAGCACTCGGCGATTCCGCAAGAGATGCATTCCTGTTTGGCATGACCGGAATGATCATGTATGACGATGACTATGTGATCACCTGGATGAGCGAGCTGTTTGAACAGCGCGGCATCGACCGGATCGGCAGTAAGGTGCTCAGCTGGCTGCCGGAAGTGGACCCGCTGATCAGCGGCAGCTCCGATTCCGTACAGGTACAGCTGGATGACCGCATCTATTCAATCTGCCGAAGGGAAGATGAACCGGTACTGATCTTCCGTGACATTACGGAAGAACATAACGCGGTGCTCTCCTATGAAGAAGGGCGTCCGGTCATCGGCATCGCCGTACTGGATAACTATGATGAATCGACCCAGTATGAGGATGATGCGACCGTTGCCAACATCAACCTGGCAGTGCGTACACCGTTAACGGATTACTGTGCGGATCACGGGATCATGCTCAAACGGATCTCCAATTCCCGCTATTATATGGTGCTGAACGAGAAGATCTTCTCGGATCTTGCGGCGGATCATTTCTCAATCATCAATACGATCCGCAAGGCCGCGCAGAAACAGGATATTTCTATAACCCTGTCGCTCTCATTTGCCAGGGGAACCTCCAGTCTTACGGAACTGGATGAAATGGCAGTCCGGCTGATCGATCTGGCGCAGAGCCGCGGTGGTGACCAGGCGGTTGTTCAGATAGCCGGAGAAGATGTCAAGTTCTTCGGCGGATCTACGGAAGCCGCGGAAAAACGCAGCCGTGTCCGGGTGCGTGTCATGGCCAACTCGCTGCGTGAGCTGATTACCCGCTCCAGCAATGTCATCATCTGCGGTCACCGCAACATGGACTTTGACTGTGTCGGTGCGGCGATTGGTGTTGCCCGGTTTGCGAGTGCACTGCACAAGCAGGTATGCATCATCGGAAAGACCGGCGGAATTGAAGAAAAGCTGAGTGCCGTATTAAAGGAAAATGAAGAAGAGCTGAAGCGGGAAGTGCGCTTTGTGACGGAAAACGAGGCGATCAATCAGCTTCAGGAAAATACGCTGACCGTCATGGTGGATCACCATAACAGCAAGCAGTCCAACGGATCCCGTCTGCTGGAATCAGCGAAGAAGATCGTGATCATCGATCATCACCGCCGCAGCACCGACATGGGTGTGCAGCCGATCCTCGTGTATATTGAAGCCGGCGCAAGCTCAACCTGCGAGCTGATCACGGAGCTTACTCCGTATATCTCAAGCCGGGTCGAATTCTCGCAGCTTGATGCCAACATCATGCTTGCAGGAATGATGATCGATACAAACCGCTTCCATACCCGTACGGGCAGCCGTACGTTTGAAGCCGCAAGCGCATTGCGCAAGCTTGGCGCTGATCCGATGGAAGTGGATGAATATCTGAAGGATACCTATGATGAGTTTACGGTAAAGGCTTCCTGTATGGCAGTCGCAAAGCGGCATGACCACGGGATCCTGACCGTTCCGTATAAAGAACGGCCGTTAAGCCGCTCCGTCATGAGTCAGGTGGCAGACCGTCTGCTGTCGATCCAGGATGTGGAGGCGGTATTTGTCATCGCCGACAATACCGAAGGGGAGACTTCGATCTCCGCCCGCTCCAACGGTTCGATCAATGTACAGATCATTATGGAAGCGATGAACGGCGGCGGTCATATGACGGCAGCCGCAATGCAGAGAAAGAGATGCAGTATCGATGAGCTCGAGGCAGAACTGTTAGAGCAGATCGATATCTATTTCAAGGAGGTTAATCATGAAAGTGATTCTGAAGAGTGATGTAAAAAAGCTCGGCAAGAAGGGCGATATCGTAGAGGTCGCAGACGGCTACGGCCGTAATTTCCTCTTGGCACGCGGTCTGGCAGTACTGGCGACCGACAAGAGCCGTGAGATCCTTGCCGGACAGAAGGAAGAAGAAAAGAAACAGGATGAAGCCCGCCGGAAAGAAGCGGAAGCTGTTGCGAAGGAATTTGAAGATCTGATCCTCGAATTCCATGTCAACTCCGGAAAGGACGGCCGTGTATTCGGGTCTGTTTCCACGAAGCAGATTGCAGAGGAGCTGAACAAACGCGGCTATAAGATTGATAAGCGAAAGATTCTCGATACGGAACCGATCATCAGTCTCGGTGTCACGAAAGTGCGCATTGAGCTGTATAAAGGTGTGATCGGCACCGTTCGTGTGAATGTAAAGGGTAACGACTGATGTCACTGCCTTCACTTCCCAGTGCACCGGAAGCGGAAGTTTCCCTGCTTGGCACGATGATACTGTATGACTCCGCGGCGAAGACGGCGATGGAAGAAGGACTTTCCGCAGATGACTTCTTTGTGGAAAACAATCGTCTGATTTTTCTAGCGATCAAGAGTCTGTCCGATGAAGGAACACCGGTCGATCCGACCGCGGTTTCAACGCGTCTGAAAGACCGGGGAGATTTTGACAAGGTCGGCGGGAATACGGCGCTTACGGATCTCATGCAGAGTGCGGTCACAAGTGCCAATACCAGAATGTATGTCTCGATCCTCAAGGATAAGGCAATTACCCGGAAAATGATCGAAGCGGGACGGAAGATTTCTTCCGACGGTATGGAAGGTGTAAGTGATGTCAATGACTTCCTCGACCAGGCGGAAAAAGCGGTTCTGGATATTTCCCGCAGCCGGCGTACGACCGAATTCCATGACCGGCATGAACTGTTCAATACCGTTGTGGATATGATCCACCGTTATTCGGATCAGGGCTCCGACATTACCGGCATCCGTACGGGATTCCGTGATCTCGATCATCTGACGCATGGATTCCAGCGCGGGGATCTTGTGATCCTTGCCGCAAGACCTTCCATGGGAAAGACCGCGGTTGCGCTGAACCTGGCGATGAATGCAGCTTCGATCCAGCAGGATGGGGCGGTTGCCATTTTCTCGCTGGAAATGAGCGCCGAGTCTCTGGCGATGCGTTTGCTGAGCGCACGCAGCCGGCTGCCGGGTGATGTTCTGCGGACCGGACGACTGCAGAACAATGAGGAATGGAACGCGCTGAATGAAGCCAGTGCGAACCTTAAGAAAACCAAGATTTATATTGATGACAAGTCGGCAATCAAGGTCGCAGAGATCTTTTCAAAATGCCGCCGGCTGAAAAACGAGCAGGGTCTGAATATGGTTCTGATCGACTATATCCAGCTGATCACCGGAAGTTCAGGCGGGCGCAGTGACATTTCACGTCAGCAGGAAGTTTCGGATATTTCAAGAAGTCTGAAAGCCCTGGCCAGAGAACTGGAAGTTCCGGTCATCGCTCTTTCCCAGCTGTCCCGTAATGTGGAATCCCGGGAAGACAAGCGTCCGCAGCTGTCAGACCTGCGTGAATCCGGCGCAATCGAGCAGGATGCCGATATCGTCATGCTGCTGTACCGGAAATCGTATTACAGCGATGAGGCAAAGGAAGAGGCGGAACGCACCGGCTCTGAAGAACTCGAGATCAATGTCGCAAAACACCGTAACGGTGCGACCCGCCGCATCTACCTGGCTTTTGAGCCGAGAACGAATGCACTGATGAGCATTGAAAGAAACGCATAAGGTAACCTATGAAGCGAATCCTGATATTACTGTTCTGCATGGCTGCCGCCATTGGTGTGGCCATCGGGCTGCCGGAGCTGCTGAAGCAGAAGCGGCCGTCCTATTTTGATACGGAAAGCGAAAGCACTTCGCTGCTTTCACAGCGCACGCTCCGCGTGGACAGCCTGCCCCACGAGGTGTACCGCCTTTACAGCGACGGCGAGCTTGTCGGTGTATTGCAGAATCGAAAGAAACTGGATGAATTCCTGAAGTCGGTCTATCACGAATTTTACGCAGAGTCCTTTCCGAACTCCGAGGTATATCTCGGAAAGGATGTTTATCTGATTCCGGAACAGAGCTATATGACCTATGAAGATATTGATGAGGATATCTTCAGCTATCTGAAGGACAACCGCCTGTTTACCCTGAAATGCACCGGTGTTGAGTTTTCGGATGAAAACGGAATCTATGCCGAGATCTACGTTGCCAATGAAGAACTGTTCAACAATGCGATGAACACCTACATGACATTCTTCATCACCAGCGAAGATCTTGCGACGCTCAACCGCGGGGAATC